>JAJFIM010000437.1 GCA_021774995.1 Alphaproteobacteria bacterium
GAAGCACCCAGCAAAGTCTCGCCAGAAAGCCAAACACGGCTCTCAGACCAAGTCAAACCGCCTGTGGATCTACGGCCTGCACGCCGTGGCGGCGGCGCTGGCCAACCCCGCCCGCAGCCATCACAAAGCTCTGCTTACGGCCAACGCATTGAAAGCCATCGGCGCGCCCGCCTGCGCCCACGAGATCGCGGCGCCGCAAGCCATCACCCAAGCCTTGCCGCCGGGCGCCGTGCACCAAGGCGCCGCGCTGGCCACCAGCCCGCTGCCAGCTTTGGCGCTGGAGGACGCCCTCACCGGCGCCCAATCCGATGTGGCGCTGGTCGCCGATCAAATCACCGACCCCCGGAATATTGGCGCGATCCTGCGCTCCTGCGCGGCTTTCGGCGCAAAAGCCCTGATCCTGCACGCCCGGCACAGCCCGCCTTTGAGCGGCGCTCTGGCCAAAGCCGCCTCCGGGGCGCTGGAACGCGTCCCGGTGATTCTCGCAACCAACCTGGCGCGCGCTCTGGATGAATTGGGCGAGATGGGCTTCACCCGGCTGGGCCTGGCCGAAGAAGGCGCCGATCCGCTCAGCGCCCACACACCGGCGACAGGCCCCACGGCATTGGTTCTGGGGGCCGAAGGGACCGGTCTGCGCCGCCTCACCCGCGAAAAATGCGACGCCCTGGCGCGCCTTCCGACGCAAGACGCCCAGCCAAGCCTCAACGTTTCCAACGCGGCCGCCATCGCGCTCTATGAACTGGCGCGGGAGAGATAAAAAGGGGGGATAAAAGACCGCCGCGCAGGGCCGCGCAGGACGGAACTTATCCATGCGCATGGTTCATTTGTGCATCAAAGCGGGTTTATTGCGGGCGCGCGCCGGGAATGCGCCTGGAACATCACGGCGAGAAATGCGCGCGCCAAGGATTCTGGCGCACCTTATCCACGATATGTCGTCAGATTTATTTCCGCGCTGGGAGCCAAACATCAACGAGCGGCGCGCCCTTGCCGCTTGTTCTTCATGTGAGAAAAGTCCTTAGCGGCTGGCTAACCCAAGGTGTTGGTCAACAACAGGAACAGGGCGCCCGCCAGCACCGCCGAAACTGGCACGGTAACCAGCCAGGCGGCGATGATGGTCATGAGTTGCTGGCGCCGCACCAATCTTCGCTTCCGCCATTTCTTGAATTTCTTGCGCTTTTTCTCGGGCAGTTCTTTCAGTTCAGCCTTTGAAAGTTCACTCATATAACGCTCTTTGCCCGAACTATTGGCCAGGAATTCGCGTAAGAAACCAACACCGAAAACACCGCCCACCGCAATATGCGTTGAAGACACGGGCAATCCCAGCCACGACGCAATGATCACTGTGATGGCCGCCGACAGCGCCACGCAGAAAGCTCTGGTTTGGTTCAGCCGCGTGATCTGCTTGCCGACAGTCCGAATCAGCTTTGGGCCGAACAGCGCCAGTCCCACTGCGATTCCGATGCCGCCTATCACCAGGACCCACAACGGAATAGAGACCTTCGCGGCGATGCCCCCACTGCCGACCGCGCTGACAATAGCGGCCAGCGGCCCCACGGCGTTGGCCACGTCGTTGGCCCCATGGGCGAAAGCCAGCAGACCGACCGAAAAGATCAGCGGCGCCGTAAAGAGCTGATTGACCGATTTTTTGCGGTTCTCAAGTCGCGCCGCGCCGCGCTCGATCAATGGCTTTGTGGCGAAATAGGCGATGGCGAAGGCGGCTGCGCCGATGCCCCAGACCGCAACGGCGTCGGGCTTCCAGACGCGCTTTAACCCTTTTAGCGTCAGATACATCCCGAAAGCGCCCGCCATGATCGCAACCAGCACCGGCACCCAGCGCTTGGCCGCCGCTATTTTATCATCCTGGAACAAGATCATTTTCTTGATGAAAGCCAGGAACAGGGCGGCAATGACGCCTCCCATTACCGGCGAGATCACCCAGCTTGCGGCAATGGCGCCCATCGTGCCCCAGTTGACGATCGCCGCGCCCGCAGCGGCCACGCCGGCGCCCAGAACGCCGCCGACAATCGAATGCGTGGTTGAAACCGGAGCGCCCAGCCAAGTCGCCAGATTAATCCACAAGGCGGCCGACAACAGCGCCGACATCATGGCCCAGATGAATATGTCTGCGTCGGCAAATCCTTCCGGATCGATGATGCCTTTCGATATGGTGCTGACCACATCGCCGCCGGCAATGAGTGCGCCGGAAGCATTGGCGATACCGGCAATGACCAGCGCCGCAGCCATGGTGAGGGCCTTCGAGCCGACCGCCGGCCCCATGGTGTTGGCCACATCATTGGCGCCGATATTCATCGCCATGTAACCGCCGATCACGGCGGCGGAAATCACAAAAGGCGCCCCCGGCGCCCCTGAAGTCAGATATGATACGATCGCCCAGATGAGAAAAAGAAACAGGAACGAAAGGCCCAAATTCATAAACTGAGCGCGATCATTGATACTATAGCCGCTAAACTTAACGGAGAGGACCGATTCGGCTACAATATCTTTCTTCCTGAGCTTTTTCGCCATTCTATGAGCCGCTTCCTTAAGTGGTGACTTGCCCAGTTCAATTCAGGCGCAATCAAATAAAGAATTTGGCAAGAGTGTCAATTGCTTTTCTTGGAATTTCAAAGAAACCAGCCACCGCGCGGGAAGCCTATTCCGCCATATAGACCGCGCCGCATTTTCGAAACATCTGCGCGTCACCCCAGAACGGCCGGCAGATCGCCGGGGCGGGCGCACAGGCGCGCGGCGCCCGCTTCAACTAGTTCTGATCTGGCGCCATAACCGTAAAGCACGCCGATGGCGCTCATGCCGTTTTGGCGCGCGCCGATAATGTCATAGCGCCTGTCGCCGACCATAGACGTTTGCGCCGGTTCCAGTTTTGCTTCTTCGAGAATCCAATTGAGTAATTCCGTTTTATCCGTACGCGTCCCATCAAGCTCCGACCCATAAACAGTCTCAAAATAGGGAGACAGATTGAAATGCTCGATAATGCGCGCCGCATAGACCGTCGGCTTGCTCGTCGCCACGAACAGACGGCGGCCTGTGGCTTTGAGCGCGTCCAACGCTTCGCGCACGCCTGGATAGAGCTCATTTTCATAGAGGCCAATATCTCCGAACCGCTCGCGGTAAAGCGCCAGCGCGTCCCGCGCCTCCGTTTTGTCGCCAAGCAGTTTTTCAAAACTTCCCAGCAAGGGCGGACCGATACACCATAACAGCTCAACTTCATCGGGAACGGCGCGCCCAAGCCTCTCCAACGCATACCGAATGGAGCGCGTGATACCCGATTTCGGATCGGTCAGCGTCCCGTCAAGATCAAAACAAATGGATGCCGCCCCTGTCGTCAATTCCGCTTTCCTCTGCACCGTTCCTGTGATGATTTTGACAACCAAAGGAAACAAATAGCATGAGCGTCCTTAATGCGCGAGACGTTTCCCGGCCTTCGCGCATTAAGGACGCTCATGCAAAAAATAAACCGGGCAGCAGTGATTCCGAGTCGGGATGACGCACACATTCTTTGTCACCCCGCAGTCAAGCCGCGGGGGCCATTCTTTGCGAACTCCGCCCCATGGATACCGCGATCAAGTCGCGGCATGACATTATTTAATTTATTCACCCTCCCCCGCCCACAAAAGTCAAAAGCTATTGCGCGGGCCTGACTGTGATCGGTTGGCGCGCCAGTACTTTCTTGTTCGCTTGAATGAACCGCAGTTCATACTCTCCTGCTTCGTTGGGGAGTCTGAGATCAAGCGGACTTCCCTGCGCGGTATAGGAATAGGTTTTATAGGAGCGGTCCGGCGCGCCAATTTCCGAAACCGCGATATAGTCGCCCGAACCGGCGGGCGGGCCGGTGAACCGCACGGCAATCATGTCGCCTGCGACGCCGCTACCGGGCGCGTCCAACGTGGCTGTCGCTGCTGTCAGTGTGATGGGCTGCGTGGCGATCACCTTCTTGTTGTTCTGCACATAGCGGATTTCGTAAGCCCCCGCCTCCAAAGGCATGCGAATCTCGGCCGGGCTACCGTTCTTGGTGTAGGCGTAGTCATTATATTTCTTTTGCGGGGCGCCGGGCGCCGTCACCGTGATGAAATCGCCCGCGCCCGCCGGGGGACCGGTGAAGACGACGGACACAGTTTCTCCGGCGATGGCTGTTTGCGGCGCGGCGACGCTGGACGGCGCTTCAACAATCGAGATCGTCTGTGTGGCAATGATTTTCGTATTGCCTTGAATATAGCGGATTTCATAAACCCCCGCTTCCAAAGGCATGCGAATTTCGGCGGGGCTGCCGTTCTTGGTGTAGGCGTAGCTGTTATATTTGTTCGCCTCTGCTTCCGGTTTCGTAATCGTGATGTAGTCGCCCGAGCCTGGCGGCGGGCCGGTGAACGCCACCGTGATTTCTTCGCCGGCGATGGCTGTCTCCGGGGCGGACAGCGTGGCTGTTGCAGGCGTTACTTCGTATTCAAGTGAAACCAGTACGCGGTAGGGCCGCCCTAATACATACCGGATTTCATAAACTCCCGGCTCGACGGGCAGGCGCAATTCGGCGGGCGCGCCTTGGCTAACGTAAGAATAGGTTTTTGTAGCGCCGGCTGACGATTCCTTTTCGGCGATGGAAATAAAATCGCCCTGGCGCTCAGGTCCTTCAAAATAAACTTTCACAAAGGCGCCCGCCACGCCCGTCCCTTCGGGTTCGACGCGGATGGTCGCCTCGACCGGAAAGGTCAGAGCGATGGTCACTGTTTTGGCGGCGCCGGGACGAAGGACGACGCCCTTCGCTTCGCCGGTGAGGCCGTCGCTCTCGCGCGTCACCGCGATGTCGTATTCTCCCGGCTCAAGGGGCGCGTCAACCCTGCCGGCGTTTTCTTCCACGACCACCGGGTCCCCGCCCGCGCTTGGGCTCACGCGCCACGCAAGGCCGCTCTCGATCAGCAGTCCGCCTTCTAGCTCGGTGGCGCGCAAGGCGATCATGGTCTGCTGCGCCGTCTCCGCAGCCATGGTTTCCTGTAAAGCGGCGCTAAGCTCGCCCGCATTCGCCGCTAAGACGAACCGGCCGCCTGTATTTTCCGCAATGCACCGCAATTGCGCCTGTTCGTTTTCTCCGCTCACGCCAAAGCCGATAACATGGGCGGTGAAATCAACGCCGGTCTGTTCCAGCGCGTTTGCAGCGGCGCAGGGGTCTGGCGCGCAAGTTTCAATGCCGTCGCTGATCAAAATGACGGTTGCGCGCTCTTCTGTGTAACGCAGTTTCTCCGCCGCCATGGTGACCGACGCGATCATCGGGGTTTTGCCCTTTGGGTTGATCCCTTTGACGGCGTCGCTGATGGCGCTGCGGTCAGACCCTATGGGCGCCAATTCTTCGATGTCGCCGCAATCCCCTTTGCGGTTATGGCCATAGGCGATCAGACCAAGCAGGCGGTCAGAGGGAAGTTCGTCGAGAAGCTCATCCAGCACGCGCTTGGCGATGGTTATTTTCGCTTCGTCATCGATCTGCCCCCACATCGATCCGGAGGCGTCCAGCACAAGAATTGATTCTTCTTCAGCGGCGCGGGACGGCGCGGCGAGGAAAAGTGAGAAAACGACGATTATCCAAATAGAATTAAAAATCCGGTGATGCGCCATGGACTCAGCTCCCCTTTCCGATAAAGGCTATGAGCTTAGAGTCTAAGCCCCGCCAAAGCGAGCGGTCCAGGCGGCGATTTGCTCGTCTTCGATTTTTTGCACCAGCACATCCGGCACGGTGAAGGCGTGTCCGGGTTTCAGCGCCTGCAACAGTTCCCCCGCGGGCGCGTCCGGCCACGCGGCATCAGCGCCAGCGACCCCAAGCGCATCCAATATTTTACCTGAGATTACGGGGATAACCGGTTGAGATAAAATAGCAAAAAGCCGGATGAGATTGATCCCGGTGCGCACCCCGACGGCCGCCGCATCCCTATCCTGTTTGAACTTGGCCCACGGCGCGGCCACGG
>JAJFIM010000438.1 GCA_021774995.1 Alphaproteobacteria bacterium
TTCCCGGTCGTTGGGAAGCTATAGATAACAAGGGGCAACACGCGCCATGACAAGAGAATTTAAGCGAATTTTCCGCCCTTTTATACTGTCCCTCACCGCCCTGCTGTTGCTAACGGCCTGCCTGCCAACATCTGAAAATCCAGTTCTCGTAGACGGAGAACCACTCAGAGACCCCGCATTGGCTGGAGCCTGGGAGGGGGTTATGGACGATGCGTCCGATCCGGTCACCCTTTATTTCATCAAGACCAACGAAAGCCGCGCAGACGACTACCCCGGCGGACTGGACTTGATCATGATCAGCGAACCCTATAACGAGGAGGGACCCCAGGATTGGGCCGAACTCTATGCACTTTCAACGCGCATTGCCGACAGAACTTTTCTGAGCATTGAGTATCGTCGGGATAACGGGGAAGAAATTACGGGATCAGAGCGCGGGTTTCATCTTTTCATGTACCAAATCACTGATGACGATCACTTGGTCGTAGCCGGCGTGGATGAAGACATTCTGACCGAACTTGTGGAAGAGGAAAAAATCGCCGGGTCTATTTCGGACAGCAAATGGTTTTCTGAAGTGCGCTTAACCGCCTCCAGCTCTGAACTTGCCGCCTTCTTGGCGTCCGTTGATGTGGACAGTCTCTTTTCCCAACCCCTCGGCCCCTTCACCCGGGCCGCGCCTAATTGAGCGCGCGCGATGCGAACGCGCCATTGCCAAGCGCCCTTTAATCGCTAATATCGCGCGCCATGACGAACAGCCCGCAAAAACCACTTCATATTATCGGCGGCGGTTTGGCCGGTTCTGAAGCCGCCTGGCAGGCCGCAACGCTCGGGCTTCCCGTCATCCTTCACGAAATGCGGCCCGTACGCGGGACAGAGGCGCATCAATCCGATGGCCTGGCGGAACTGGTGTGCTCCAATTCTTTCCGCTCTGACGACGCCGAGAACAACGCGGTGGGCGTGCTGCACGCTGAAATGCGGTTGTGTAACTCCCTCATCATGCAGGCGGCGGACGCCAACAAAGTGCCCGCGGGCGGCGCGCTGGCGGTGGATCGCGAGGCCTTTTCACGCCACGTTCAATCCGTGCTGGAAGCCCACCCCCTGATCGCCATTGAGCGCGCGGAAATCACGCGCCTTCCACCCGAAGAATGGGGAAGCGCCATCATCGCAACCGGCCCTTTGACTTCGCCCTCTTTGAGCGAAGCCATCGGCGCCCTTACGGGTGAAGATGAATTGGCTTTCTTTGACGCCATCGCGCCCATTGTTCACAAAGACTCGATCAACTTTGACATTGTATGGTTCCAGTCGCGCTATGACAAAGTAGGCCCGATGGGCGACGGCGCCGATTACATCAATTGTCCGCTCACGCAAGAACAGTATGAAACTTTCATCCACGATTTGGACACAGGCGACAAAACTACATTCAAGGAATGGGAGCAAAATACGCCTTATTTCGACGGCTGTCTGCCGATAGAAGTAATGGCCGCGCGTGGGCCTGAGACTTTGCGTTTTGGTCCGATGAAACCGGTGGGCCTGACAAACGCCCATGCGCCGGACGTCAAACCCTACGCCGTCGTGCAATTGCGCCAAGACAATAAACTGGGAACCCTTTATAATATGGTGGGTTTTCAAACCAAGTTAAAACACGGCGAGCAAAAACGCGTGTTCCGCAAGATACCAGGTCTGGAGGCGGCCGAGTTTGCCCGGCTTGGCGGTCTGCACCGCAACACTTTTCTCAACAGCCCAAAGCTTCTTGACCACCGGCTGAACTTGCGCGCGGCGCCGCGCCTCACTTTCGCGGGTCAGATGACCGGCGTTGAAGGCTATGTCGAAAGCGCCGCAACAGGACTGTTGGCCGGACGCTTCGCTGCAAGTGACAGACAAGGGCGCGCGCTTGCACCGCCCCCGCCCACAACCGCCATGGGCGCACTGCTTGACCACATCACAGGCGGCGCCGACGCCAAGACATTTCAACCGATGAATATCAACTTCGGGCTGTTTCCGCCCATTGACGCGCCCAAGCCTGCTGAGGGCAAGCGCCTGCGCGGCAAAGAAAAAGGCCGGGCGCGCAAAAAAGCCATGGCGATGCGCGCGCTTGGCGACATAAAACGTTGGGTCGGAATGGACGCCTCAATAGCGTCCCGCCACCATCGCCTTGATCATCCGGAATTGACGGCCTAATAGAGTAATTTCCGTAGACTGATGGAATGGATCAAATCCTGACCGGGACATCACTCGCAGATAGGCCGCGCACAGGCTCAACGGCAAAAAAGCGGGCAAGGCCGCATCCGGCGCCTGCTTGAGATCCTGCCGGGCGACATCAAGCCACGACTGCGCAAGGGCTATCATCTCCCGAAATGCTTTTTTGGCGCCAGCGGACCACGCGCCTGTGGATAATTCGCCAACAGAGATATCGCAAGCGGACAATGTCTCTTGCGGGATGTAGCACTGGCCGCGCGCGGCATGAATTGGTAAAGCGCGCAGCAATCCCGTTAGAGCCCACGCCACTCCGGCGCTATGCGCGGCGCGTTTCAAATTCTCGCGCGCCTCTCCTTCGGTTAATATCATTGCCGCAAGGTTCATCACGGAAGAAGACGTCGCATGGGCGTATTTTAATAGATCCTGCTCACTCGCAATCGGTTGATTCTCAAGGTCGGTCCCGTGCGCATCGATCAGGGCGTCGAAATACGCGCGCGGCAAGGAATCCAATTCCACAGTGACGGCCAGCGCATCAACCACTTCATGCCTGCGCGGCGCACCCGCATAAAGACCCTCTATGGCTTCGCGCCACCATTGCAGACGAATTTCCCCTAACATGGGCTCGCGCACCCGCTCACGCGTTTGCGCCACTTCAAATGCGAATGCATATATCGCAAACAGAGATAATCTTTTTTCATTTGGGCTAAAAAGGGCGCTGAGATATCTGTCTTCATCGTTTTGCTTGACCAGATCAGTGCAATAGTTATATCCAGTCTTAGACATTTGTCTGTCACATGCTTTCATTAAGCTGAAATTTTTCGATCCGCGTTTTGCCGGAATGGCAAATGCGCCTGTTGTTTTTCACGGAGTAAAATCAATCATGACAATCGAACTGCCTGCCCTGCCCTACGCAAAAAACGCGCTTGAACCGCATATCTCTGAACGCACTTTAGACTTTCACTATGGCAAACACCACCAAACCTATGTTGCCAAACTCAATGAAGCGATTGCCGATACGCCGCTGGAGAATAAATCTCTGGAAGACATCATCAGCCAGACAGCAGGCGATGAGAATCGCATCGGCGTCTTTAATAACGCCGCTCAAATTTGGAATCACACATTTTATTGGAACTGCATGAAGCCCGGCGGCGGGGACGCCCCGAGCGGCGAACTGGCGGCGCGCATCGACGCGGAAATCGGCGGCGTAACGAGCTTAAACGAAGCCCTGAAAGCGGCGGCTTTGGGCCGGTTTGGCAGTGGCTGGGCGTGGTTGGTTGAAGACCAGGGCAAGCTCGCCATCACCTCGACCGGAAATGCGGATCTGCCTATGGCCCACGGTCAAAAAGCACTGCTCACCATCGACGTCTGGGAACACGCCTATTACCTGGATTATCAAAACCGCAGACCCGATTACGTGGACGCGTTTTTGACGCATTTGATAAATTGGGAATTTGTCGCCAAGAACCTGTAGATCCGCGCTATCACTTGACTGATTCCGAGAAAAGGGCCGCTCCGGGAAAATTCCCCAAGCGGCCCTTTGCTTATTGCGCCTCGCCTCTTAGTACAAATTCTGCGCCGACACCATGCCGAAAAACATCGGAAAGGACAGCAATGTATTGGTGCGCGAAAAGAGCATTGCCGTGCGCGCCGCTGCGGGCTTGGCGTCCGCCGGCGCATCGATCAGCCCAAGAGCAATTTTCTGATTGGGCCAGATAATAAACCACACATTGATGAACATGATGATCGCCAACCACATGCCCAATCCAATTGCCGTATGCTTGGGAACGGCAAAGCCTTCAACCGCGCCCAAGGTCAATGCCGGGATAAGGTAGCCGTTCATCATGGCCAGAACGAGCCCCGTGACCAATGTGGCCATGGCGCCCCACCTGAACCACCACAAAGTGGCGGGTGCGATGACTTTGCTGATGGCCGGTTTTTGCTCATCAGGGATCTTCGGCATATTGGGGATTTGTATAAAGTTAAAATACCACAACAAGCCGATCCACATGACGCCGCTCAACACATGCGCCCAGCGCCAGAAAAAAGCCCAAAATGTATGACTGCCCAGTGCAGCGCCCACATTGAAATTCATGGACTGCAAATAAATCACAAGAAAAAGAAGTACCAGGACCAATCCGGCAATAACTGTTTTTTTAAGGTCCGAAAGAATCGCCGCCATCGGATATCTCCTCCACCATTATCAGAAGGAGCGTTTATACCATGAGTCGAGACAAATTGTCGCAATGGTTAATAGAGAGGAGATTAGTGGTTTAAATCCCGGAAAACCGCCAAGAACTTAACATCCCATCAGGATTTGGCGCCGGCCTTGGCGCCGTGGCCGCTCCAATCGCGCTTCACATCCGTCACCAGAAGCAGAGGCGACGCGATGAAAATCGACGAATAGGTCCCGACGAAAATACCCCAGATCATAGCGAAGGTAAAACCCTGAATAACGGCGCCGCCGAATATATAAAGTGAGAACAAAGCCAGCAGCGTTGTCAGCGACGTCATGACGGTCCGCGACAGGGTTTCGTTGATGGAGTGGTCCAACAACTCCGCCAAATCCATTTTTTTGAATTTACGCAAATTTTCCCGCACCCGGTCATAAACCACCACCGTGTCGTTCATGGAATAGCCGACGATGGTCAGGATAGCCGCAATAATAGACAGATTAAATTCCAGTTGGGTGATCGCAAACATACCAACGGTCAAGATCACGTCATGAACAAGGGCTAAAACGGCGCCGAGGCTGAATTGCCATTCAAAGCGAAACCAGATGTAAATCAGCATGAGGAAAACCGACAGCACAACGGCCAGGGTACCTTGCTGAACCAGCTCCCCGCTCACCTTAGGCCCTACAACTTCAATGCGATTGTAAATGACGCCATCGCCCAAAGAACGCGTCAGTGTGTCTTGCACCAACGTTATCACGACTTGTTCGTTTTTTTCGGTTTCTTCCGCGTCTTGTTGATCGCTGCGCGACGCTTGCTGCTCAATTACAATCAGCACCTCATCGGGTTTGCCGAATTCCTGAACTTTGACGTCACCCAAACCCAAATCACCCAAAGAGCTTCGGATGAGGCCCAGATCAGCGGTGTCTTGGGGCGTTTGGATTTCAATCAGCGTCCCGCCTCTGAAATCAATTCCAAAATTTAATCCTTCAGCAAAAAACAGAGCCAAAGACGCCACTACCAATGCCGCTGAGAATGCAAAAGCCAGCTT
>JAJFIM010000439.1 GCA_021774995.1 Alphaproteobacteria bacterium
GGGTTTGAGGCGGGCCGCGCGGCCGCGCCTGATGTGAAACAGGCCGCGGCGCGCTGGCGGAAATGAGTTCAGCATCTTTTTCCACGGCGGAGTTGGACTGGCGTGCGGGAGATGCGCCGTTTTCGCGGCGCTATCAGGATATTTATCATTCCGCTGAAGGCGGGCTGGCGGAATCCTCCCATGTTTTTTTGCACGGCAATGATCTGCCCGCGGCGTGGCGCGGACGGCCGTTTTTTTGTATTTGCGAAACGGGATTTGGCATGGGGCTGAATTTTCTCGCCTGCTGGGATCTGTGGCGCCGCGCGAAATCGCCCGGTCAGCGCTTGCACTATGTGGCGGTGGAAAAGCACCCTTTATTCGTGAAAGACATGGCCCGCGCGCTGGCGCCCTTTGCGGCGCTGGCGCCTTTAACCGAGCGCTTGCTTCGTGCATATCCCATGCCCCAAGAGGGGTTTCACCGCGTATATCTGAGCGATCAAGTCACCCTGACCCTGGCCATAGGCGATGTTGTGGACACGTTGGAAAACTTGGAAGGAGAGGTGGACGCCTGGTTTCTGGACGGCTTTTCACCGGCGCGTAATCCTCAGATGTGGCGGGCCGAAATGTTCCGGCGCATGGCGCGTCTGTCGCGCCCCGGCGCGACTTTATCCACGTACACTGTTGCAAGTTCGGTGCGGAGCGGGTTGATGGATGTTGCGTGCGCGGTGCGCAAATGTCCCGGCTTCGGAACAAAGCGCGCGATGCTGCGCGGCGTTTTTTCCGGAAAGGGCGAAAAACAGCCCTTTACCGGCCCGCCGTTCTATCGGATCTCCAAACCTTCGCCCGCGCCGGAGCGCCGCGCCCTGATCCTCGGGGGCGGTATTGCGGGGTGCTCCGTGGCGGCGGCGCTCGCGCGCCGGAATTGGCGGGCGACGCTTGTTGAACGACATGATCACCTGGCGGGCGAGGCTTCGGGCAATCCCATTGGCATCGTCATGCCACGGCTGGTTGCGGGCGGAGGCGCGGAGGCGCGCCTCTATGGGGAGAGCTATCGCTATGCCCTGCAGGAGCTGCGCGCTTTGGGAAGACAAGAGCCCGCATTGATCCGTGGACTGACGGGCGTGCTGGAATTGGGCGTTGATGAACCGGCCCGCCGGCGCCATGAAAAGCTGGTTGCAAACCAGGCTTTGCCCGCCGGGCTTATGGAGGCTGTGAACGCGCGAACGGCGTCGTCGCTCGCCGGACTTGCGCTCTCCTCTCCGGCGCTGCATTTCCCCCATGGGGGATGGCTTGATCCTGGATTGCTGTGCCGCGTTCTGGCGCGGAAATCGGATCTTTGTTTGGGGCGGCGCGCCGCACGGGCTGCCTATGAAGAGGGCGCATGGCGCGTGTTTGACGAGGGGGACGCTCTCATTGGCGCGGCGCCAATATTGATTCTGGCCAATGGATTGGGCGCGTTGCGCTTCCCGCAAAATGCGGGACTGCCGCTCAAAGCCTATCGCGGGCAGATCACATATCTTCCCGTCGGGGACGAGACCCAAAACTTGTCAAAGGTCCTGACATTCGGCACATATCTCACGCCGGCGGCGGGCGGGCGCCATGTGATCGGGGCGACCTATGACGCGGTTCCGGCGGAGCGGGACAGCGCTGACCTGCCGGTGGAGGGCACAGCCCATGAGCGCAATCTGGCGGCGCTCTTAACGTATTTCCCTGAACTCGCCGCGTCTCTTGAGCGGGACTGCGTTGAGGGACGGGCGGCGTTGCGCTGCGCCAGCCCTGACAGTCACGCCGTGGCGGGACCGGTCCCCGATTGGGATTTTTATCGGCGCTCATATGAACGCGTGCGCCACGGGACGCGTGAGACATTCCCGCCCGCCGCCTATCAGACCGGGCTCTATGTTCATCTGGGTTTGGGGTCGCGCGGGTTGACAACGGCTTTTTTGTCGGCTGAACTTCTCGCCAGCCAAATCACAGGCGAGCCCTGGGGGTTGGCCCGCGAGGGTGCCGAGATCATGCACCCCGGCCGCTTCATGATTAGAGCGTTGAAGCGGGCTTCTATTTGCTCAGTCTGAGATTGCTCAAATCCGTGGCGATGGCCTGGAAGACGTTTTGCAGATCCTCAGAAGAAGGCGAGTCGAAATAGAGCGCCGGTTCCGTGGCGCAATCTCTCATCAAGTCGCGCACATTGTTGGAGCCGACCTGGAAGGTGATCGTGTAAACGCGAATTTCCTTGTTCTTGATCCGATTGCACAGCAGGGTCGTGTTTGAATCAAGCTTGTCTTCGAATGTATTGGCGCTGGTGGTGCCCAAGCGTCCTTCTGCTAAATATCCATAGGCTGAATAGTTCGATTTGTTGTGGGTGGATTCCCGGTCAATGGTGTTTTCGCCATCCGTCAGCAAAATGATCGCTTTAGTGGTTGTATCATCAGAATAAGCCACGCCTTCCTTAAAGGGTTTTTTGGGTGAAACAACGCGCCACCCCCAGGCCAGTCCCACTGGAATGTGAGTCCAGCCGCTGGCGCCCATGGCGTTTATGGCGTCGAGCAGGACTTGTTTTTGATTGGTCAGCGGGGTGAGCGGCGGCACAGTACACTCGCGCTGAGGGCCTCTGCTGCTTGAAGACACTGATGTTCCATTGTATTTTCCAACAAAGCGTTGTCTTTGATCATAACTGCCTGATATGCCATCGCTTAAATATCTATTGTCATATGAGCTGCTGGAATCGGGCATGTCGGGGGAGAAAAACGGCACCCACAGCGTATCGGGATCGCTGTTCACTGGCTTTTTATCTTTGGTGTCATAGGGCGTGGGCCGGGTTTCGACACAGCCCGTCCAGGCGCGATTAGGGATTTGGTCATACAGGTCAAAAATATTCACATCGCCATTGGTCTCATCAAAATTTTCTCCGTGTATGGATGACAAGCCGTTTTCATCCATGATGGTCTTGCCCAGAACGTCCGTGCCGATATTAACGGCGGCGGCAAAGGGCACGAGGCCGACTTTCAGTTTTTCCGGTGCGGTTTCTTCGCCAAAGAGAATGTTGACAAGATCGGTAGAGGCGTCCCTCAAGGCGGAAATTTTACTGCCTGACATGGAGCCGGTATTATCGAGCACCATGACGACTTCCAGGCCTTTCGTTTCCTTGGTCACTTCCGTGTCTGCGCTGACGCTCAATGTGTTCTGCCCAATAATGGCCATGAGCGTGGTCGTCACCTC
>JAJFIM010000440.1 GCA_021774995.1 Alphaproteobacteria bacterium
CGTAACCAGCCTGCTTGTGCGCGGCGATATTTTGCTCCACCCAGCGCGCAAATTCAGGAATTTCCGACATTTTTAATGCATGTTCGGCGTCGATCTTGGGTAATTTTTCGTAATTGGGCGGCGCAAAATATGCGCGTATACGGTTAATCTCGCTTTGGGGAAGTTGCAGATATCCATCACGAATATGCGCCCATTCTTCTTCGACTTGAGCTGCAAATTGCGCCGCGCCTGTGCTTTGCACCAGGATCTTAATACGCGCCTTATAAAGGTTATCCCGGCGGCCGAGTTGATTGTAAACGCGCAAAACCGCTTCCAGATAAGAAAGCAAATGCTTTTTAGGCAAAAACTCGCGAATGGTCGGCCCGATGATTGGCGTACGGCCCAAGCCCCCACCGACAATGACTTTAAACCCAATTTCGCCTTGCTGCCCCCGCACAATTTGCAGGCCGATATCATGAACGCGCGTCGCCGCGCGGTCAGTGCCTGCACCCGTAACGGCAATTTTAAATTTACGCGGCAAAAAAGCAAACTCAGGGTGCAAAGTCGACCATTGCCGAATGATTTCGCAATAGACGCGCGGATCTTCGACTTCATCCCTCGCGACGCCAGCGTATTGATCTGAGGTGACATTACGAATGCAATTGCCACTGGTCTGAATGGCGTGCATTTCCACTGACGCTAACTCGTTTAAAATATCCGGGGTCTGATCGAGCGACGGCCAATTATATTGAATATTCTGCCGCGTGGTAAAATGGCCATATCCCCGATCATATTTGTCCGCGATATGAGCCAGCATGCGCATCTGCTTAGAAGAAAGCGTGCCATAGGGAATGGCAACGCGCAGCATATAGGCGTGAAGCTGCAAATAAAGGCCGTTCATCAGGCGCAAAGGGCGAAATTGTTCTTCCGATAGTGCGCCGGAAAGACGCCGTGCAACCTGTCCTTTAAACTGCGACACGCGTTCTGAAGCCAGAGTGTGATCGAATTCATCATATCTATACATGAGAACCATCCGGGAATAGTTTTTGAAATTGCGGATGAACCGTAGGTCCTTTAGCGCGGATCATTTCTCTTTGTCCAAGAGGCGTAATTTTTCCATCACTGCACTGAACTCTCATCACGTAAGGTCCAACAATTTTAAGGGATTCTTTTTTTGTCTCCGCGCGCTCCAGCCATTCTTCGGCTAGATCTTTCGTTTCCGCCAATAGACTGTCTTGTATCTTTGGCGACCACTCATCCGCATTTATGCGGTAGAGCACTTCGCCACCCTGTAATCTGTTTGCCGTGACCGTAAAATGCGTCATGCAACCCTCCTCTGTGGTCTGTGGAGGCGTCCCGAACTTTGGCTCCCAAGAGCTGCAACATCGCCAATCACCAACATGGCCGGCCCTAAAATATCATTGTCCCGCATGAGATCAGACAATGCCGTTAGTGACCCACGCACTGTTTTCTGCTCGGGCAAGGTCCCGTTTTCAATGACCGCCACCGATGTTTTGCCATCGAGGCCATGCGAGATCAGCTTTTGAGAGATCAGCGCCGCATTGGCCGCTCCCATATAGATCGCCAGCGTCTGGTTCCGGCGCGCCAAAGCGGCCCAATCCAGATCCGGTTCGCCCGCGCTCCCATGTCCGGTGACGAATGTGACGGCGTTGGCGTGATCGCGATGGGTTAAGGGAATTTGCGCCGTCGCAGCGCACCCTGCAGCGGCGGTTATTCCGGGAACCACTTCAACGGCAATCTCCTGAGTGCGCACAGCCTCCACCTCTTCGCCGCCACGACCAAACACAAAAGGATCGCCGCCTTTCAAACGCACAACGCGGGCGCCTGTCATGGCGTAATGAACCAAAAGAGCGTTAATTTCGTTTTGCGTCCTGCTATGGCGCGCGCGCGTTTTGCCGACATAGATGCGCTTTGCGTCGCGCCGGACATAGTCCAAAATGCGCGGACCAATCAGATTGTCATAAAGCACAACATCGGCGTCGCGCATAACTTGCACGGCGCGCAGCGTCAATAAATCCGGATCGCCCGGTCCCGCGCCAACAATATGCACGCAGCCTCGGTGCGCGGCGCCAACGTTTGCGCGATTTATCTGCGAGACCATTTTCTCGCGCGCCATGGCCTCCCTTCCCGCCAGAACATCCGCCGCAATGGGGCCGTCAAAAAACCGCTCCCAAAATCTCTTGCGGCCGTCCCACGCAAAGGTCGCCTTTACGGCCTGGCGAAAAGAGCGCGCAAAGGCGCTCAGCGCCCCTAACCTAGCGGGTAAGATGCTTTCGATCTGGGCGCGAATGTTGCGCGCCAGCACCGGAGACGCACCGCTGGTTGAAATGCCGATGATTACATCGCCGCGATGGACAATGGCCGGCATGATAAAAGTGCAAAGATCCGTCCGGTCCACGACATTGACCGGCTTCCCCGCTTCGCGCGCAGCCTGCGCCACGCGGGCGTCAAGCGCCGGATCGCCGGAAGCCGCCACAACAAGAGTGCATGAAGAAAGCTCTTGCGGGTCGAAACGGGCTGCGTTCACAACAAGTCGGTTTTCTTTAAGTTCGTCGGCAAAGCATCCGCCTTCCGCACCCGCCTCCTCATGCAATTCTGAGCCAATCTCAGCAGCCGCGACATGAACTGTTGCGCCTGCCTTCAACAAAAGGCGTACTTTGCTCAGCGCCATGGTGCCGCCTCCAACCACCAGGCATGTTTGCTCAGCCAGTTTCAGAAAGAGGGGGAAATATTTCATTTTATTGTCTGGCTCAGTCACGGGCGCCCTCGCTAAAGCATGATTGCAACGCTTAAAAAAGGCGCCGCACGATTTGACTGGTCTTCATTAGTCAAACATGGCTAAAAACTATGCATGGGCATTTGCCCCGGCAATCGATAAATTCTAAGCACTCACAACAGTTTTCCTGAGCAGCACACGCATGATAGAGCCCCGCAAACTACCCCCCCT
>JAJFIM010000045.1 GCA_021774995.1 Alphaproteobacteria bacterium
CGGCGACACAACGCGCACGCCCGGCATCATCCCAACCACTTCCACTGTTTCATCCGTAGAGCAATCATTGGCGATGATAATTTCGAAAGAGACATGAGGGGAGAAGCGCCATATTGTATAGAGGCATTTCACCGTGTAATCGAGATTGTTGTAAACGGGTATAATGATAGAGACTTGCGGGTTTTCGCTCTCAAGGAATGCAATGTTTTTAGAGAGGTCTTCCTCTGTGGAATCGGGCGCGAGCCCCATTGCGGGCGGCAACGCGTTTTGCCCATCCGCGCGGCGCGGCGCGGTGCGAAGGCGCATAACAAGAGATCTCATGCGCAGCTTAATCCCGTGCGGCAACGGCAAAGCGCGGTAAATTTTGCGCGTCCAAAGAGATAAAAACGCCCGCAAGGGCGCCGCTATCTGATACCGGGCGACGCGGGCGGCAAAGCGCAGAGGCTTGGTTATCCGCCAAGACAGGGAATGGGTGATCAGATGGAAAGTCTGCTCCTGTTCGCGGATAACCCGCCCGCGGTCCTTAATAATGAGGTCGCGCTCTTCTAACAATTCATTCAATTTGAGAACTGATCGGTCGCGTTCCTCTAAGATGAGGTCGCGTTCTTTTAACAATTCATTCAATTTGAGAACTGATTGATCGCGTTCTTTGAGGCTTTTCTCCTGATCGCGCAAGACCCGCCCGCGTTCCTTTAAATTGAGATCGCGTTCCGTTAACAGCGCATTTAAATCGAGCACCGTCTGATCGCGGCGTTGCAAGTGCGCATTGACGTCCTGAAGCGCCTTATCGCGTTCGAGGATAATCTGATTCCGGTCAGCTATTTCAGCCGGCAGCGTTTCCAAATGGTTTAACTCAACGCGCATCAGACGATAAGATTCCATAACGCCCGCCAGGAGCCCGCCATGCTCTTGCATTTCAGCGCGGATGGACTGGACGTCTTCGCGCTCTATCGCCTCCCCGCGCTCCGCTGCTCGGCACAATGCGTAAACCCGCTCCACCCATCCCCGCACCCCGGGGTCAAGAATGGAAAAATCGTATTGTTCTTTAGTCTGTGCGCGACCCGGATCAAGGAAGCTCGATATTTCGCGCGCAACGCTTTGGGGGGGGGAAGGCCATTCAAGATCAAGCGCCGCGGCAAGCCCGGAGATCGCCGACGGCCAGTCCGCCATAAGGGAATCGAATGAAATAAAGGCTCTGGGAAATCCATCCGTATTTTCCAAGGCTTCCAAATTATAGCGCAGCCACAGGAGGCAAGCCGCATTAGGTGAAATATTATTGCGCCGGGCCAGCGACGCCGCTACGTCAAGGGGATGGCGGTAAACAATGACCATCAGGGGACGGACTGTAAGTTCTGAAAATACGCCCCGCCATAAAGGCAAGATACGGCTCGCCCGCGGATCTTTAACGCACCAATGAGAGCGCCCTTCAAATTGCGCGCGGCAAGCCTCAATCAGGCTCTGCTTGAGCGGGACGAGGGCGTCACTCTCACTCCACTTCAGGGGCAGCGGCAAAACATCATCCCAAGCCGCGCCAAGGGCGCCCAATACCTGCTCATGCACGTCCACGAGAGCGGCATTCTCCCAAAATCCGGTTTCATTATCGGCCTGGGCGGGAAGTATATCTTGCCCCAAATCAAACCCAAGAAGATTGACCACCCGCGCCAGAGCCGACGTGCCGCTGCGATGCATCCCCAAAATAAAGAGGGCCGTGTCAGTGTCTGCGTCGCGGCGTTTACTTTTCGTCGTCAAAATCCAAGCACCTTAATCTTCGTCCAGAGCAACAGCCACATCACCGTCAATGACCGCCCTGAATGTAAAACACCCCTTCATACGCGGTCTTGACGCCAAAAGAAAACAGCCGCGCGGGATCGCAGCTGTTTTCCTTATCATAGATATAAAGCTATAGGGGAAGAGGCCCCGAATTTAACCGCCAGATTGCCTTCAGTCCGACCCTTCCGCCCCGTCATCGTCATCGTCATCGTCATCGTCATCGCCATCTTCGTTACCCGCATCATAACCGGTTTTATCCATGATGAAGGCGATCACGTTGATGCGTTGATCTTCCTTGGGCAGTCCAATAAACGCCATATTGGTTCCGGGCAAAAATTCTTTAGGTTTGGTCAGCCATGCGTCCAGTTCATCAGGACCCCATTTAAAACTGGCCGAGGCCAGCGCCTGTGAATATTTTTGCCCCTCTTTAGTTCCAGCTTCCCGGCCAAAAATGCCCCATAGATTAGGGCCCTGCTTATTGCGCTCGCCCTCTCCCAGAGTGTGGCAGGCGGCGCAACGCAAATAAACGCGTTTGCCTTTTGTCAAATCGGCATTGGCGATCATTTCATCCGTGATCACTTCCTGAGCCGCTGCCGACTGCGCGGCGCCGATCGTCAAAACCGCAAATATCAAACCAACAGTATATTTCATGGATAAACTCTTTAATTTTGTCGCGAGAAACCTCGCTGGTGAAGTGGTAATTTATGTCCCTCAACGCCTAAACGCGCCGCACGATACTCAAATCCTAACACATGCGAAACCCCTGCTCAGTGGCTGCGCTTCACGAGATAGTTCTGAAAAACGCCCTTATTATGGCGAGTTGACCTTATATTGGGATTAAAAGCAGAATGACCCCGCCAAATGACAGCGCTTCTGCGTCAATTCACCTCAGTTCGGGACATCCCTTTTGGTCTGGAAGTAGATAAATATTGAGTCAAATCCCAGCCGCTAGATTGAAAAATCTTCAAAACCTGTTGGGTTAAGCTCGCGCTTCAAAGACACGTGGAGGGGCGCATTGCATGCCATTGCCAGCGGATAAACGATACTATCGGATGAGACAGGCCGCCGCGCTGTTCTGCGCGGCTATTCTGGCGGCCTGCGCGGGCGGAGACAAACCAGGACCCGCGACGAGCGCCATGGTCACCGGCGAGATCACCCCCGCTCCTTATGGTTATGTCTCTTTTTGTGTGCGCAACCCGGCTGATTGCCTCTCAAAAGAGGGGCCAGCATCTCAATTCGCATTAACGCGGAACAAATGGGCGGAACTCAACGCCGTCAATAAAGCCGTCAACGCTTCAGTGGAACCGCGCACGGACGCTGAGCTTTATCGCTCTTACGAATTTTGGACCTACCCTTCACCGGGGCCAGGCGCAGGCGGGGATTGCGAAGATTATGTCTTGTTGAAGCGAAAAATCCTGATTGAAAAAGGGTGGCCGGCGCGCGCGCTCCTGATTTCCGTCGCTCTGGAAGATGACGGGCGGGCTCATGCTTTGCTCGTCGCCGCGACCGAGCAGGGCGACTATGTGCTGGATAATCAAACCGACGTCATTTTACCCTGGGCCCAAACGCCTTATCAGTGGCAAAAACGCCAATCGGCGGCAGATCCGGCGTCTTGGGTGAGTTTACATGGCGATGCAGTCAGCCAATCGGCCACCGCGGCCACGCGGCGCATGACCCGCCGGGGCCGCACACAGCGCCGTCAGGGCGGTTAAACACCCCTTTATATGCGTTTGATTTGCTTAAAATGCGGCGCTCTTTTTTGGCGGGTTATTAAGTTATGGGCGCTCTAATGATGCTCGCACTAGAAGCGGCATTTTAGGTGAGGTACAGCCCCGTGATGAATCTGAGACAAGCCCGCAGCTGCGGTGGATTTCCCGTCTTCGTCAGATTACGCAATGCGGCGAAAAAATTCTCCAAAAAAACCAATGGCAATGTAGCGGTTATTTTTGCTCTGACCCTGTTGCCGATATTCCTGGGCGTTGGCGCCGCCGTTGACATCACAAGGGCGCTGATCGTGCGGGACAGACTTGGGCAAGCCATGGACGCGGCGGCCCTGGCTGTCGGCGGCACGCCGGGCCTCACCAATGAGACGCGCCAAGCCCTTGCGGAAAAATACTTTGCCGCCAATTACCCGGCGGAAGAAATCGGAACGCCTGGTCAATTGATGGTCAGCGTCAATGGCGATGTGGTCACCATGACGGCGACAGCAGAGGTGACGACCACGCTCATGGCCATTATCGGGCAAAATACTTTGAGCGTCAGCGCGGACACGGAAGTAACCAAGGAAACGAAAGGCTTGGAAGTGGTCATGGTGCTCGACAATACCGGCTCCATGTCTGGCAGTAAAATTTCCGCCTTGAGGGTAGCCTCCACCGATCTTATCAATATTCTTTTTGGCGAAGAAACCGCACCGGAAAAACTGAAAGTCGGCCTCGTGCCCTTTGCCGCCGCCGTTAATATCGGCACGGACGTTCTGGGCAAGACCATCATGGATGAAAACGGCTTGTCATC
>JAJFIM010000441.1 GCA_021774995.1 Alphaproteobacteria bacterium
AGCGGCAATCTGCAACGCGAATCGTTAATTGTTCTGACCATGCTTAACCACCCGGAATTATTGGAGAATCATTGCGAATCCTTCGCCGCGTTCGAATTTTCCGATCTCAACCTTGACAGATTGCGCAATGAAATCATAAGCATAGCGGCTTTGCTCGAGGCTCTTGACAGAGAGGCGCTTGTCCACCACTTGTCAGGGACGAAAGTCGCGCAAATTGCTGAGGGTCTGATGCGGCGCAGGTCGATGAAAATTGACGCTTTTGCGCAGCAGGGCGCCAGTTTGAGTGAAGCGGAACGGGGATGGGCTCACTTGCTGGGGAGGCAGCGCAGCACAAACGGGCTGAGGCGAGAATTACGCGAAGCTGAGCAAGCTCTCGCGCGCGATGGTACGGATGAGAATTTGGCGCGGCTGGTGGCTATCAAGGCTCAGTTGCATGAATTGGAAGAAGACGGGATCGGCTAAACTTTAAGATCCGGCGGCTGGGGCGGCCAGGGGATAAAAGTTGAAGAAACTTCTGGGCCGCATTGTCGGACGGTGCGCCCAAGAAGGCGATCATTGGCAAGAGTGATTTAAGAGCACTGTTCATCATGGCGACGTCAACAAAAACTTCTCCCGCAAGAACAAAGGCAAAGACCACGTCTAAGTCAAAAGCGAAAGCTAAAGCTAAAGTAAAAACCAAAGCCAAACCACAGCCCAAAGTTGCTGCGGCTAAGTCTAAGGTTGGGAAAGCCGCCGCTTCCAAGTCTAAGGTGAAGAGTGGGGTTAAAGCCAAACCCAAAGCTGCGCCGCCAAAGTCCAAGGCAGATCCTAAGTCCAAACCTAAAGTCAAACCCGCGCCTAAACCAAAAGCCAAGTCTAAAACCGCCCCGAAGGCAAAAACAAAAACCAAACCGGCCCCTAAGCCCAAGGCCAAGCCCAAAGCGGCGCCTAAACCCAAATCCGAAGCGAAACCAGTTGCGCCAAAACCTAAATCAAAAGCGCAAGAAAAAGTGGCAACCAAATCCGCCCCTGACGCCAAGGAGCCGAAAACGCAAAGGGCTCCTGTGACGCCCCAACCCGCAGCGGACGCAGCGTCACAAAAGCCGAGCGGTAAGACGGAGCCGGCGGTTGAAGGCAGTGAAAGCCCAGATAATCCAGTGCTGGATATGAATGACGCTTCCGTTAAGGCCATGATCAAGACGGCGCGCGAAAAGGGTTACGTCACATATACTGAATTGAATAACGTGCTGCCTTCCAATGAGGTCACGTCCGAGCAGATTGAAGATACTATGTCCATGCTTTCGCAAATGGGCATTACAGTTGTAGATGGTGAGGAGTCAGAAGAATTGCCTACAGAAAATAATGCACTGGTCAAAAAAGAAGAAGCGCCGGCGCCAGCAAAAACATCTAGTTCCTCCACCAGCGTTGTTGACCGCACCGACGATCCGGTGCGCATGTATTTGCGCGAGATGGGGAGCGTGGAGCTGTTGTCGCGTGAAGGCGAGATTGCTATCGCCAAAAGGATCGAAGCCGGCCGGGACACGATGATCAGCGGTTTGCATGAAAGCACACTCACTTTCGAGGCATTGCTGGTGTGGCGCGATGAGCTGAATGAAGGGCGAATTCTGCTGCGCGATATTATAGATCTTGACACCACCCTTGGAGGCGGACCGGAAAACCAGCCTGATAATTCCATCCTTGCCTTGCAAAAAGAGCGTGAAGCGCTGGCGGCAAAAGAAGCGGGCATTGCAGTTCCGGCCTCCTCTAAAGGCCCTGCTGCCGTTCAAGGCAATGCGGCGACCACTGAAGATAAAAAAGACGGTGAAAAAGGGGAGTCGACTGAAGGGAGCGAGACCGAAGAAGAGGATGACGACGACGCTGACAACACGTTGTCTATCGCCGCCATGGAAGCTGAACTGCGGCCTCAGATTACAGAGACGTTGGATCTAATCGCGTCTGATTTTAAAAAGTTCAGAAGGCTTCAGGATATTCAGATCGACTTAACCCTGGAGGGGGAGTCCCTCAGCCCGAGTCAGGAGCGTCGCTATAAAAAACTCCGTGCAGATATTATCTCTCACGTCAAATCACTGCACTTAAGCAATGCCCGTATCGAACAATTGGTGGATCAACTCTATGGCATTAACCGCCGTCTAATGCGCACGGAGGGAAAACTCATCCGGTTGGCCGATTCCCATAATGTGAAACGAACTGATTACTTAAAAGAATATCTGGGCAATGAGCTGGACCCGCACTGGGTGCGCCGCGTCAGCCGTTTGACCCGTCCGGGGTGGAAATCGTTCTGTAAATCTGAACGTGATGTGATTAAAGTAATGCGCGATGAGGTCGCCACGATTGGCCGCGAAACCGGTCTTTTGATCGGAGAATATCGCCGCATTGTGCATATGGTGCAAAAAGGCGAGCGGGAAGCCCGGCAAGCGAAAAAGGAGATGGTGGAAGCCAATCTGCGTCTGGTGATCTCCATTGCGAAGAAATACACCAATCGCGGCCTGCAGTTTCTCGACCTCATTCAAGAAGGTAATATCGGCCTGATGAAAGCGGTGGATAAGTTTGAATACCGCCGAGGATATAAATTTTCGACCTATGCGACCTGGTGGATCAGGCAGGCCATAACGCGGTCCATTGCCGATCAGGCGCGCACGATCCGCATTCCGGTCCATATGATCGAAACGATCAATAAATTGGTGCGGACTTCGCGGCAAATGCTTCATGAAATTGGCCGTGAGCCGACCCCTGAAGAACTCTCCGAGCGGCTCGCCATGCCATTGGAAAAAGTGCGTAAAGTATTGAAGATCGCCAAAGAACCGATCTCATTGGAGACGCCGATCGGCGATGAAGAAGACAGTCAACTTGGCGATTTTATTGAAGATAAAAACGCAATTTTGCCGATTGACGCAGCGATACAATCAAATCTGCGCGAGACGACGACGCGGGTTTTGGCCAGCCTGACGCCGCGCGAAGAACGCGTGCTGCGCATGCGGTTTGGAATTGGGATGAACACGGATCATACTCTGGAAGAAGTGGGGCAGCAATTTTCCGTTACGCGCGAGCGTATCCGGCAAATCGAAGCCAAGGCTTTGCGTAAACTGAAACATCCAAGCCGGTCGCGCAAACTGCGCAGCTTTCTTGATAATTAGAGCCGCCCCCTTCGTCTTTTTTCGTATGGAGTGATATGGTTGATGTTGTTGACAATGTTAAAAGCCAAAATTCATCGCGCCGTCGTGACGGAAACGGATCTTCATTATGAGGGGTCTATTTCCATTGATCGCAATATCCTTGATATAGCGGGCATTCTCCCGCACGAACAGGTTGATGTTCTGAACATCAACAATGGCGCCCGCTTCACGACATACGCCATAGAAGCAGAGCGCGATTCCAGGAAGTTCGGAATCAATGGCGCCGCCGCGCGGCTTGCCGAACCTGGCGATCGCATTATTATTTGCGCTTTTGGCCACGTGCCGGCTGAAGAAGCGCGCAATTACGCGCCGACCATCGTTCAGATGGGTGAAGATAATTCTATTCTTACTCCGGGACTATAAAGTCCGCGGGAGCCGGCTGGTTTATTCCAAAGCAAAAGTAACCGTCACACTGACCGAAACCGCGCTTTCACCGGCG
>JAJFIM010000442.1 GCA_021774995.1 Alphaproteobacteria bacterium
CTCCGATGTCATTTGCCGGCTGCACGCCGTCATGGCCAAAACCGGCCGGTGGGTCTTGCAGTTTGTTGATCCAACTGGGGTGAAGGCGCTCCTGAAATTGTCCAACGGGACTGAGATATTTCCCCACCACTAAAGTCGCATTGTCGTGTAAAAGGATGTCAAGTTGGGAAAACTCCAATTCGACGTCGGTCTCGCCGTCGCTGTTAGTTGAAAATTCCAATTCTCCTTCAAAAAGAACAAGGTCTTTATATTGAAAATGGAACATCGGATTGAATTTACCCGACGTAAATGTGTCTTGCCCGTCGCCATCGGTGAACGCCAGACCGGCGTCAGCATATCCCGCAAGATGCCACTTAGTGTCTGAGTCGCTTTTGGCACTTGTACTGCGCGCAACATTCGTCGCTTCCTTTTTGGCCGTATTCGCTTCTTTAGACGCGGTCTCGGCTTTTTCTATTGCGATTACGGCATTTTGCTTGGCTGAATCAGCCTTGCTGTCTGTCTGCTTTACCTGCGCTTTCAATGAGTTCAACTCTTTTTCCATTTGCTCGATGCGCCGTAACAATGCCTCATTTGAGACGCCGCTAACGTCATTATCAGCTTGCCCAAACGCTAAAGTCGGGAGAATCATTAACCCCCCTGCGATTGCCGTGCTGGCTAGATATCTTTTTATATTCATTTTTTAACTCCTTTTTATCCAATGATTTAAATGGTGAATTATGCTGCGACAGAGTCTTGCTTCTCAAACCGTTTTTCTTGTGACGTGATATAGTTCCGGTTCAAAGGCACTGCGTTTTGACGTTTTGCAATTTGAATTTGAAAAACAACATGGCCTGCGTGACGGAATGCGGCTTCACTCACAGCGAGATAGAATTCCCACATGCGGCAGAACCTTGCGTCATAGAGGTCGCGAATCTTCGCGCGATTGGCGTTGAAGCGCCGGCGCCATGCGCGCAAAGTTTTGGCGTAATGAAGTCGTAGGATCTCGATATCCGTGATGTAGAAACCCGCGCGTTCAATGATGGGAATAATTTCCGAAAGAGCGGGTATGTAGCCGCCGGGAAAGATGTATTTCTTCATCCAGGAATTAGTGACGGCCGGTCCGTCCGCACGGCCAATCGTGTGCAAAAGCGCGACGCCGTTATCATTAAGCGAGCGATGGAGTACATCAAAAAACTTCTTATAGTGTGGGATTCCGACATGCTCGAACATTCCAACAGAGACAATGCGGTCGTATGTTTTGTTGATGTCTCTGTAGTCTTGAAGAGAAAATTGAACTTTGTGATTTTCTGCGCGCCGGCCGGCTTCGCCGGAGGCGTATTTTATCTGATGCTCTGATAAAGTGATTCCCGTCACCTCAGCGTCGCATTCGCGCGACAAATAAAACGCCAGACCGCCCCAGCCACACCCAATATCAAGAATGCTTTGCCCCGGCTTTACGCAAAGTTTAGCTGCGATATGGGCCAGTTTACGCTCTTGTGCAGTCTCAAGGTTGTCATCGGGACCTCCAAAATAAGCGCAGGTATATTGGCGGTTTTCGTCAAGGAAGAGGTCGTAGAGATCATCCGACAGATCATAGTGGTGGGCGACATTGCGCCGTGCTTTCGCAGCCGGATTATATTGCGCAATCCATCGCGTGAAGCGGCGCGCTGAACCGAGCATTTCGATGACCCAATTCCTTTTGAGGTTCGCGATATTCAGCGTCAGCAAGTCGAGAAGGTCATAGATATCGCCGTTCTCAATGGTAAGCGCGCCGTCCATATAGGCTTCGCCAAGGTAAAGATCGGGATTGAGCGCTAATTTCCACGCGATGGCGCGGGTATGGAGGCGTGCAGTTACAATTGGCGTTGGGGAAGCGGAAAATTCATGGCGTTGCCCTCTCGCGTCGATTATGACCAAAGTCCCTTGTTTAATCAGCTTTGTAAGATTGTATGAAAGAAGAAACATTTTACCCTCCTGTCATGGTCTGTATTTATACGAGATAAATTTTTGTTATCGCTTGATCAATTTTCGTTCGCCTACAGCATAAGTAGCCAGGACTCCGAATAGGGGATTAAGCGAGCTACTGAAAACCGTATTGGATTCGAACCAGGCGTTAAATATTCGTAGATCGTTGATATCCCTGCGCCAGTAAGCGCGTGAGCGGGCAATACGATTTATGAAGAGGCTTTGGGGGATGGGGTATTGGTAAAGGCGCAATTCCATGCAACATCATTCCAAATTTTGGCGTGATGCTTTTGTGACCAGGCGCGCCAAAAAACGGCGCATCGGATGCGAATATGGCGCACAGACCCGCAGGACCCGAACAGCAGCAGGGAATAGCCTCTAAACCGTTGGCGTTTGAAGATTGCTCGCTTTGAACGGCGACGGCGCCATCATGATCGGAAGAAGACCAGTTTCTATGGGCGTGCTGCGCCTGATCGACGGCGTGACCGCGGTCAGAGCTGATAGCCATAGATTCAGCGGTAAGAGACGGCGCTGCGGCTAATCCCACCATGGCTGAAGGATAAAGAATAATCGCGATAGCCTGGATAACCAGAAGGATATATTTGATGCGATTCATTGCGGTCCTGACATGGCCGAGTGGCCAAATGCTTAGTGCAACTCATTCTCAATATATTTACTCTAGGCGTCAGGTACAGATGTAATATTGATTTAAATCAAAAATAGAACCTCAATTTTCCTCCTTTCTTGGGCCTGCCTTTTTCATCCACCAAAACGCCGCTGATGGGATCGCAAGCCATTGCAGGAGAGGCGAGAGGCCAATGCCGAATGCTTGAGGCATTATATCTCGATACGCCCAACTTCCACTTATATATACATTGTGCCATTCGCTAAATATTGTGTAGCCCACTCCAAATGCAATCGTCCAAACGGCAATTCTGGTAAACCCTCTGTTTGGCCATGCGCTGCTTCCAAATAATACCAGCGAGCCGATCAGGGCGCTAAAACCAATCAGGATATCTCCCCCTGTGCAGTGTACTCCGTAGAGAAATATTTGCGCGCGCGTCCCTTCTTCCCATACCGAATAAAGCGGCATATGGAGCATCTCCCATATAAAATTGCCAGATGCCATAATGAAAAAATAGCGCCGAAGCGCCCGGATCCACATTAACTCAGTTCCTCTCATGATGACACTCAACAGCACCCTAACAATAGTTAGGTTAGAAGATTATGTGGTTTTGATGCGGTATAAATCACAAATGTTCCGAATACTGTGTTGATCGTGTGGCGCTCCACCGTTTCTTCAAAGCCAGCCTCGCAGATGAATTCCGACAAAAGCCCTTTCACGTTACCCGAAGTCGTTTTGAATCCGTCGAGAAACTGGACTGTCAGGAAAGCAACCCGCATCAACGAATTGGCCGCCTTACCCCAATCGCCGATGAGGAGTTTACCGCCCGGCTTGAGGAGTTTGAAAGCCGCGCTGAATGCCTGGCGCTTTTCTGCATTGGTCAGATGATGAAAAACCAGGCATGAGGCGATATGGTCGAATGAACTGGGTGTAGCCGCAGATCCGTCTGTCGGATTAAGGATGCTGCCCTGAATAAACTCAATTTCAGCATTGGATTCTCTTGATTTCCGTCTGGCAATAGCCAACGCCTGCGCATCAAGGTCCAGTCCAATCACCTCGGCCTCCAGACAGGCCGTTTTGAGCAATATCGTCAACGTGCCCGTGCCGCAGCCCAAATCGAGAACCCGATCTCCAGGTTTTAATGCGATTTCATCAACGATCCGCTTCTTCAGGGCGCTTTCGCTCATCAGCCGCAATACGCTGTCATAAAGTGGCGTGAGCCAATGAAAGCGGAGAGGCGGGATATAATGATCCCCGCTCGCATTATCGAAGTCGCCAGATCGTTTCATGATCATAGAAAACTCCATATTTTCGATGAGCGCAACCTCCTTCCTCTGGCCGTAGCATTGTACGGAGTTTAGAATATCTCGGAGATGGCGGAAATGACTCCTTAAAATAATGGCGATTGGCAAAGTCGCGCCTGCAATAATTGTCAGTGCAGAGAGCTACCTCCTAACTCATCCCGAACTTCTTCCTATATGATTCCGGAAATGCACCCTAACTTCAAACTGGCTGACAACTGGGCCAGCCCCCGGCAAACTGGATCGGCAAGCCCATTCTCAATTGATCATACTGGCGCGTTCACCCAGCAGATAGCGCACAAAATCAACGTAATCGAAGGCCAAAGACACGACAAGCGTCGCCACAAATAGCCAAATGACTAACCGGAAAGGTAATATGATTTCGCCGCTTTTCGCGCGGCCCCAGAGATAGACAACCAGCGGCGTCCACAAAACCACATGGACGACGCCCAACAGCCGAACATAGCCAACCTGCCGATACAGCCAGCCCATGGCGGCGATTACAATGATATTAGTCAGCAATACAATCAGCGCATCGCGGCGCGTAGCCTTTGAAAAGGCCAGCACCACCGGTGTGGCGATCATCGCCAGCCCCAGCCAGTAGAACCAGATCAGTATCCAGCCGCTAGCGGAAAACATCGCGTCATGAAAAGTCATCGTATCGCCAACATTCATCATCTAGCCTCGCTACTTAATTGCTTCACGCACCTGGCGCGTAAGATGAGCCTTCATACTGAAAAACAGCAGGATTGTCATGATTGAAATCACAAATCAGGCTGTTCCGTGGGCGCGCCGGAAAAAAGCGACGACTTACATTTCACGACCTGCGCCGCACGGCCTTGACTGAGATGGGAAACACCGGCGCATCGGACACCGAGATCGTTTCGATCAGCGGTCACGCTAAGGACAGCCGGGTAATCGGCATCTATGTCAAACCGGACAGGGAATCAGCCCTGAACGCGGCAAGTAAACGCCAGAACAAAGGGCGAAATTCCGAGTCTCGCAAATTGGAAAACGCGATGATAAAGAATGAAACATATCAAATGGATATGGCGGGAGTGACGGGACTCGAACCCGCGACCTCTGGCGTGACAGGCCAGCGCTCTAACCAACTGAGCTACACCCCCTTGCGCCGCACCCTGAGCCGCAGTAAATGCGCGGCGGGGCATGTCTTGGAAGAGGGGTTGATGTACGGCAAGGCCCCCTCCTGTGTCAATGCCTGAGCGCCCTTGAGCGGCAGGGCCAAATTCAATAAATGGTGGAATTGGACGAAGAAACATCGAGCCATTTGCTTCTTAACGCGCGACTGCGCGTCGGCCGATCGGGCCCGCCCCGCCGGAGGCGCTTTCGCGCCGTGAGATATATATTGGTGGGCGGTGAAGGGCTCGAACCTCCGACCCCCTCGGTGTAAACGAGGTGCTCTTCCAACTGAGCTAACCGCCCGGCGCTTTTACAGTTCAAATGCAAACCGACCGCCCTTTGGTTCAAAGAGCGGCCGACCGCAAGCAATCAGGTCAGGATAAAATTACCTGTGATTGACGGCGTCTTTGAGGCCTTTACCCGCCTTAAACTTTGGCTGGATGGAGGCCGGTATTTGCATCGGCTCGCCCGTGCGCGGGTTGCGGCCCGTGCTGGCGGCCCGATGGGAGACCGAAAACGTGCCAAAACCCACCAAGCGCACTTCGTCGCCGCCTGTGAGGGAGCTGGTAATCGTGTCAAACATACTATCGACGGCCCGCGTCGCATCGGCTTTGGACAAATCCGCAGCCTCGGCCACTTTCGCTATCAAGTCGTTCTTGTTCATGTGAACCCCTTAAAAAATTCAATGCTAGAGAAGACGCAAGAAGAATCTCTTCGATACGCCGCGAAGTATGGACCCCTCATCAGGAGGGGTCAAAGAAAAACGGCGGAAATCCGGGTTTTTCGAAAGAATAATCCACTGTAAAGCACGGGATTCGCCAAAATAGCGACAACTTCTCCCCTGGCGCCGCGCTGACAAGGCTAATACGCGGCTTTCCGGGGAATATCCAGGCCCTTAATGCGTTACCAGCGAATCACTCTCCCCCTTCTCACCGGATTTGGCGACGGCCTGAGAGACTTCCTCGTCCTGATCCCAATCGATCGCCACCAGAGGGCGCGTCAGGGCGTGTTTGAGAACTTCGTCCACAGTCGAAACAGGGATGATTTTCAATGCGTTCAGGACATTTTCGGGAATATCCGCCAGGTCTTTTTTATTATCCTGAGGGATCAGAACGGTTGTGATGCCGCCGCGCACCGCCGCCAGGAGTTTTTCCTTCAGACCGCCAATAGGAAACACCCGT
>JAJFIM010000443.1 GCA_021774995.1 Alphaproteobacteria bacterium
AAGAGATGACGCGCTCAATGAAGCGCGGCTCGATCATTGTTGATCTGGCGGTTGAGGCCGGGGGCAATTGCGCCTTGTCGAAACCGGGCGAAGTGGTCGATGTGGACGGCGTGAAAATCCTCGGCCATTTGAATGTGCCTGGCCGCCTGGCGAGCGACGCCTCGGCGCTCTATGCGCGCAATTTGTTTAACTTCATCGAACCCCTGATCAACGCGGAGACCGGCGCGGTGGAAGTGGATTGGGAAGACGAGATTATCACGGGCACGGCGCTCACACGCGACGGCGCCGTGGTTCATCCAACGCTGACTTAATACTCACGGGAGGTGTAACGCCAATGGAGCATATGGTTGAAATCGATCCCTTCATTTTTCGCCTGTCGATTTTTGTCTTGGCGGTTTTTGTTGGTTATTTCGTGGTGTGGAGCGTGACCCCGGCATTGCACACGCCCTTGATGTCGGTCACCAATGCAATTTCCTCCGTGATTATAGTCGGCGCACTGATTGCCGTCACGGCGGGCGCGGGCGCCGATCTTCCCGGCGTTGCGGCGGGCGCGGGCGCCGGGGTTGCGTCAAAGTTCGGTTTTGTCGCCATCATTTTGGCGTCGGTGAATATCTTTGGCGGGTTTTTGGTCACGCGGCGCATGCTGGCCATGTATAAGAAAAAAGCAAAATAGGCGGGTTTTTAGGCGATGTCAGCTAATCTTGCGGCGCTATTCTATCTGGTCTCGGGCGTTTTGTTTATTTTGGCGCTCAGGGGATTGTCCTCTCCTGAATCCTCTCGCCAGGGCAATATTTTTGGCATGACGGGGATGGCCATCGCCATCATCACAACCCTGTTGCTGACGAATGTCTCTGATGCATCCGTCTGGGGGATGATTATCGCCGGGATGGTGATCGGCGGCGGCGTGGGCGCGGTCATCGCGCAGCGCATCGCCATGACGGCCATGCCGCAATTGGTGGCGGCTTTTCATTCGCTGGTTGGCCTGGCCGCCGTCTTGGTGGCGGCCGCTGCGCTTTATGCGCCCGCAGCCTATGGCATCGGCGCGGCCGGCCACATCAAAACGTCCAGCCTCATTGAGATGTCTTTAGGGGCCGCCATAGGCGCCATCACTTTTTCGGGTTCGATCGTGGCGTTTACCAAACTGCAAGGCCTTGTGTCGGGGGCGCCCATCGTCTTTCGCGGCCAACACGCCCTGAACGCCTTGCTGGGATTGGCTTTGGCTACGTTGATTGTTTTGTTTGCCGGCAATGAATTGTATGATTACTTTTGGGCGCTCGTCGTTTTGTCATTCGTAATTGGCGTGATGATCATTATACCGATTGGCGGCGCCGACATGCCGGTCGTGGTGTCGATGCTGAATTCTTATTCGGGCTGGGCGGCGGCGGGGATCGGATTCACGTTGGAAAATACCGCGCTCATCATCACCGGCGCGCTGGTCGGCTCTTCAGGGGCGATCCTTTCTTATATCATGTGCAAAGCGATGAACCGGTCGTTTATCAGTGTGATCTTAGGCGGCTTTGGCGGCGAGGACGCAGCCGCGCAAGGGGGAGGCCAGGTTGAAACCCGCCCCGTTAAACAGGGCAGCGCCGATGACGCCGCCTTCATTATGAAAAACGCCGGCTCCGTGATCATTGTTCCCGGTTATGGAATGGCTGTTGCGCAGGCGCAGCACGCCTTGAAAGAAATGGCCGATCTGTTGAAAGAACAGGGCGTCAAAATCTCTTACGCGATCCACCCTGTCGCGGGCCGGATGCCGGGTCACATGAACGTTTTGCTGGCTGAAGCAAATGTTCCTTATGATGAGGTTTTTGAACTCGAAGACATTAATTCGTCCTTCGCCAGCACCGACGTCGCCTTTGTGATCGGCGCCAATGACGTTACCAACCCGGCGGCGAAAACCGACAAAGCCAGCCCGATCTACGGCATGCCGGTGTTGGATGTTGAAAAAGCCAACACGGTGCTGTTCGTCAAGCGCGGCATGGGATCAGGTTATGCGGGGGTGGAAAACGAACTCTTTTTCCGTGACAACACGATGATGTTGTTTTCCGACGCTAAAAAGATGGTCGAAAATATCATTAAGGCGCTTTAGGCTTGGCGCTTTTTGGTGGGGGGCAAGAGACCTTCTGCCTGCGCTTTTTTGCGGGCGAGTTTGCGGGCCCGGCGCACCGCTTCGGCTTTTTGGCGCACCCGGCGCTCTGAGGGCTTTTCATAGAATTTCCGGCGTTTGATCTCTTTGATCGTGCCTTCTCGTTGCATTTTCTTCTTCAAGACGCGGAGCGCCTGGTCTATATTATTGTCGTGTACAACGATTTCCAAGGTTTGCCTCATATTTAGGGGTTGGCGCAGTCTTTTAAGGGCCGCGCGGGGTCATAACAAAATCGATCTCCCTTGTCCAGACTTGAAGACGCCGCGCCCCAGGGAAAATGACCATATCGACAAGTTTGCGGGCAGGCGGCATAGTGCCTTTCATGAGTATTCGCAAAATATCCCGCATGGGGCATCCCATTTTGTGCCGCCCGGCTAAGGTCGTGGAGGACCCTACCGCCGCTGAGGTCAAGGATCTGATTCTCGATATGATTGAGACCATGGCGGATGCGCAAGGGGTGGGATTGGCGGCCCCCCAAGTCTATGAGAGCCGCCGTCTGGTCATTTTTCATGAGGTTGAGGAGCCGGAATCCGGCGCGGAAGGGGATGAATCGCCGCCGGGCGCGCCGCTCATTATCCTGATCAATCCACAAATCGAAATCCTGACGGATGAGATGGAGGAAGACTGGGAGGGCTGCCTCTCGGTCCCCGGCCTGAGGGGGCTCGTGCCGCGCTACACGCATCTGCGCTATAGCGGCGTTGACCCGGAAGGTCATTTGATTGAGCGCGAAGCGCGGGGGTTTCACGCCCGCGTGGTGCAGCATGAGTGCGACCATCTTGACGGGATCTTGTATCCGCAACGGATGACGGATCTGTCGAAGTTGATCTTTGACTCTGAGGGGCGCCATTGGGATGCGCCGCCCGATGACGAGATGGTTTGAGGGAAAGAGGAAATGAAACAGCAAGACGATGGATTGGATGCGCAGCGCCGGGCGCTTCTGGAAGCAGCGCTGGATCATGTTCCCTGGGACGGGTGGACGCAGAGCGTTTTGGAAAAGGGCGCCGGAGAAGCGGGCGTGCGGCCGGGTCTGGAGAAGCTTCTTTTCCCTAAGGGCGCGGCGGACCTTATTCATTTTTATTCCAGCGAACTTGATCGTGAGATGCTGGAGGCGCTGGGCGGCGCCGATCTGGAATCCATGAAAATACGGGAGCGAATCATATTTGCCGTGCAAACGCGCTTAGAATTGGCGGGCCGAGAAAGGGAAGCTTCGCGCCGCGCCGCAACCCTTCTGACCCTGCCTCAACACCTCTCCCTTGGTTTGAAAGTGCTCTATAACACGGTTGACGCCATCTGGCGCGGTATTGGCGACTATTCGACCGATTTTAATTTTTACACCAAGCGCGCCACCCTTGCCGGGGTTTATTCGGCGACGCTGCTCTTTTGGCTGGGCGATGACAGCGCTGAGACCCAAGAGACCTGGGGCTTTTTGTCGCGCCGCATTGAAGGTGTTATGCGCTTTGAGAAAGTCAAAACGCGCATACGCGCCTTTTGGCAAGATGCGCCCTCGCCTCTCTCGACCTTGAGTTCTTTGCGGTATCCGGATTGTTAAGGAAGTTCACTTTCTTGTGAAGTTCTGTTCTCTTGCCGCCTTGCTTGATTTTTGCAGTATGGTTTTCTAACGGTGCGTATCGGCGGGGTTTGGCGCCATTTCATGCATAACCTTTAGGGGGTTTTTATGACTCAGTCAGTTGATGTGATGTGGATCCATTATGTGCCGATTGCTACGACGGTGCTGTCAATTATCTTCGCAACAATCATTTTGCGGCGTTATGCGGCGCGGCGCGGATCGCTGCATCTTTTGTGGTGGGGGATTGGCGTTGCCGCTTTCGGGCTGGGAACGGCGATAGAAAGTTCAATCACGCTATTTGGAAATACCTTTTTTCAGACAAAAGCTTGGTATATTGCGGGCGCCCTTTTCGGGGCCTATCCTTTGGCGCAAGGGACGGTTTATCTGCTGTTGAAAAGGCGCACGGCCGACCTTCTGACCAAAATCACCTTGCCGATCATTGTTCTGGTCTCAGTATTGGTCGCGCTTTCTCCGGTGGTGGGGGGGGCGTTGGAGCCTTACCGTCCATCGGGGTCTATTTTGGGCTGGGTGTGGATCCGTTGGATGACGCCTTTCATCAATGTTTATGCAGTAATTTTTCTGGTTGGCGGCGCGATTTTAAGCGGCTATCGCTTTGCCCGGCAGACGGGTGTGGGTCATGGTTACCGGGCGATTGGCAACTCTCTTATTGCAATTGGCGGGATTCTGCCGGGGATTGGCGGTACGATGGCCAAAGCCGGCGTGGTTGAGGCGCTCTATCTGGGGGAATTCACAGGCATTCTCTTCATATGGGCGGGTTTCAGCGTGGTGATGAATGCGATGCGTCTGGCCGCCCCGGCCCCCGGCGCGGTCGACCAGGCGGCGTAGGGTTTGCATTTAACTATCTAGGGGAAGCAGCTCCGTCACGTGGCCCATTTTGCGCCCCGGCCGCGTTTCCTTTTTGCCGTAAAGATGCAGCGAGGCGTTGGGGTCTTGGGCGTAGCTGCGCCACTGGCGCCATTCTTCGCCAAGTAAATTGGTCATCACGACATTATGCGCGCGCGCTGTGCCGCCCAGAGGCCAGCCGCAGATGGCGCGCATATGCTGTTCGAACTGGCTGACGGGGCAGGCGTCCAATGTCCAGTGTCCCGAATTGTGGACGCGCGGCGCGATTTCATTGACCATCAGAAGATTCGGCGCATCCGGGCCTGGCAAATCAGCGAACATTTCAATGCCCATAACGCCAACATAATTCAGCTTAACGATGATGTCGGTTGCGGTGTTAATCGCCGCTTGGGCCGTCTCCTCGCTCACACGGGCTGGAACGCGCGTTTGGTGAAGGATGTGATTGGCGTGGATGTTTTGCGCAATATCATAACAGGCAATCGCGCCGTCCTGTCCGCGCGCGGCGATCACTGAAATTTCGCATCCAAACTCAATAAAAGCTTCAAGAAGAGCCGGGGCTTTTTGCAGAGAATCCCAGGCGCCGGGCGCTTGCCGCACTTCGCGAATCACGCGCTGCCCTTTTCCGTCATAGCCCAAGCGGCGCGTTTTTAGCACGGCCGGACAGCCAACGCGCTCCACGGCTTCGCTGAGGGAGAGATCCGTTGAGACGGCCGCAAAGGGGGCGGTGGCGATGCCGTTTTGCTGAAGAAAATTTTTCTCGGTCAGGCGATCTTGCGCAACTGCCAGAGCTAGCGGGTCCGGCTGGATGGCGACGCGTTCTTGCAGGAATGCGGTGGTTTGGAGCGGGATATTTTCAAACTCATATGTGACGACATCGACCACTTCCGCAAAGCGGGCGAGGGCCGCCGGGTCTTCATATCCGGCTTCCGTCACGCAATTGGCGACCTGGCCAGCCGGGCTTTTGGATTCAGGAGTGTAGATGTGGGTTTTAAGTCCGAGTTCCGCCGCGGCCAGGGTCAGCATGCGCCCCAATTGCCCGCCGCCCAAGATACCCACCGTGCCGCCGGGCGCGACTAAAGACGGGGAGATGGGTGGGAGCGTTGCGGGAGAAGACTTTATTGGAGAAGACATGGGGGCTGCCTTAAGTCTTGTCGGCGGGGCTGGGTTCCGCCGCCACATTCGCGGTTTGGGCGGCGCGAAAGGCGTCGAGATTCGCCGCGATCTTCGGCTCTGTATGGGCGATGATGGCGGCCGCCAACAGGGCGGCGTTGATTGCCCCCGCTTTACCAATGGCCATTGTCCCCACCGGCACGCCGCCAGGCATTTGTACGATGGAGAGCAGGCTATCGAGGCCGCTCAAGGCGCGGCTTTCAATGGGGACGCCCAAAACAGGCACGGGGGTCAGCGCCGCGACCATGCCCGGCAAATGGGCGGCGCCGCCGGCCCCGGCGATAATGACTTTCAATCCTCTGCTTTTGGCTGATTTTGCGTAGTCAAACAGGCGCTCTGGCGTGCGGTGCGCGGAGACGATCCGCTTTTCGGCGGGAATTTCCAGTTTTTCCAGTATTTGCGCGCCAAAAGCCAAGGTGGGCCAGTCCGACTGGCTTCCCATAATCACGCCAACAAGAGCTTCAGGTTTGGTCATGATCGGGTGTTGCGCGCCTTCTCTTGTAAGCTAAGTCTGATTGATCCCAAGAAAGGCGGGGAGTATAGGCATGTAGGGGGGTGTGACAAGCATTTGCGGGGTCTTTTAGCCTAATTATCGCGTGATGTGGGGTTTTGATTGATTTGGCCTCTCGCCTGCGCCTCTACTAATTTGGTATGCTTAAGTGAGATTCTTTGCTGTGCCGGGGTGTGACCAGCATGTGGGGAAGAATTAAGAGGATAAAGATAAAAGGTGGCGGGACATGAAAATTGACCGATCTCGGCCGGCGAATCAGACCCGGTCCGGGGGGCGGATAAGAGCGGCGGGGGAGGCCCAGTTACAGGGCGCGGCCCCGGCGCCCTCGGGAGCAGAGGTTTCCGATTCGACCTCTGTTATGGGCATCCCGGAAGAGGAACTGACGCCCAAAGTGCACACCGCCATCATGACGCTGATGTCAGAGGTGGAGGATCTGCGCCGCGAAAACCAGAAATATGCGCACCGTTTAAGCGAACTTGAGGAATTGGCCGATACCGACCCTTTGCTTCCGGTGCTTAACCGCCGGGCTTTTTTACGGGAATTGTCGCGGATTATGTCTTATGCCGAACGCTATGATGCGCCGGCCAGTCTGATCTATTTCGATCTCGATCACTTCAAAAACATCAATGACGTTTATGGCCATGCGGCCGGCGACGAAGCCTTGAAACATGTTGCGTTTATCCTTACAGAACATGTGCGCGCCTCAGACTTTGTGGGGAGATTGGGGGGCGATGAATTTGGCGTTATTCTGGCGCAGGCCAGCACACTTGCTGCCGGAAATAAAGGACGGGCCTTGGCTCAGCTTCTCAACGGCGTCGTGATCGACTGGCGAGGGCAGAACATTTCACTCAGCGCCTCCCATGGCATTTATGCGCTGCGCGGCGGAGAGAGTCCGGCGGATGCCTTGGCGGGGGCTGATCAGGTGATGTATGAACAAAAAGCCCAGCGCAAATCGAATGGGTAAAGCGCTTTAAGGCGGAGATCCTCTCCCCGCGCCTCACGCGATAATATCGGGCGTCAGGGAATCTTCTATTCGGACGATTTCATCTTTTAACTGCAATTTGCGCTTTTTTAGGCGTTTGACGTGCAGCTCATTAGCGCCCCCCTCCACTTCAAGGGCTTGGATGGCGCGGTCGAGATCCCCGTGCTCTACTCTCAAATTGGCCAGGCGAGTCACAAGATCGGGCTCTGTTGAAAAGTCCGTCATTTTTGATCTCGTTCCTTCATCAATTTGGGCGGATGAGCCTCGCCCTTGTTATTGTCTTGAGTATATCATGAAATGACGAAAGTTGGCCCCTTTTGAGGGCTGCCCGGAGGATAGAGAAATTCCCATATCATACTCATCCAAGGCTGAGAACTTCTGGAATTATTCGCTTGATGTCTATCACCGGCTGGGCGTTGGTCCAGCGTTATTGGAGCTTCAAGACGAAGCTGGCCTTGATGTCAATTGCCTGCTTTTTTGTTGCTGGACGGGCGCGGCCGGATATGGCGTTTTAGATTTGACCGAGATGAAGGCGGTATTGGATATATCGCGCGAGTGGAATGCGCATATCGTCAATGGATTGCGCACCGTGCGTAAAGCGCTAAAAGAAAGGAGCGCTGAAGAGCATGACGTGATGGATCTGAGGCGCTCCGTAAAGAATTTAGAACTGAAGGCCGAACAGATTCAGCAATCCCTTCTTGCCGGGGTGCTCAACCGCCCACCTGACGCGGCGCCGTCAGTCACAGCGGCGCGCGCGAATCTTGACGCCTATTTGGAAGCCTGCGCCAGTCCTTTGCCACCGCCTTTGCGCACAGCGCTTGAGCACATCGCCTCCGCCAGCGCGCGCGGCTGAAAACGCTCTTTTTCTACACGTTAAAATGAATGGTGTTAATTTATACGCCCTTTATAAGTGTATGCATTCATCAATATTCATTATGGGGACAATTGAGTTGTCGCTACGAATCGACGCTTTTTTGCGTTTTTTACGAAAATTACATTCGTGCAAAGATAAAATTAAAAGAAGGTAAATGCGCCTTTAAGGATATTTCAATGGGATTGAGAGATACTCTCAATCAATCGCGCACCTGCACAGAGCTGTTTGGAGTGAGCGCATGACGGTAATTTAATTATCCGTGCCGAGATAATAAAATCCATAAGGGGACAAGATCCATGTTGGCGAATCTTTTAAATAAAAAAAATCAGGGACGCCAAGCGTCACATGATGCTTTCAAGCAGATGGTTGAAGGCATGCCCGTTGCGGTTATGTTGCTTGATTTGGAAACCTTCGAAATCACTTACGCCAATAAATTTTCTATTGAGGCGCTGAAGGGAATTCAAAGCGTATTGCCTATTCCCGCAGAGCAAATCGTCGGTCAGTGCATTGATATTTTTCATAAAAACCCCGCCCATCAACGCGCCCTTCTGAAAGACCCAAGCCGTCTGCCATTCGATACCAGGATCACGGTGGGAACCGAAAAGTTGGATCTCTTGGTGACGGCGCTGCGTGATTCAAATGGCGTATATGTCGGCCCGATGTTGACGTGGAAAGTGGTTACGCAAGAAGCTAAGAAAGAAGAAGAAGCCGCCCATCTGGTGGCAATGCTGGAGGGTATCGGTACGTCACAGGCGATGATTGAGTTTGAACTGGATGGCACAATCATCACCGCCAACGAAAACTTCCTGGGGGCCCTGGGGTATCAATTGTCCGAAGTAGAGGGCAAGCACCACGGTATGTTCGCAGAGGCTAAATACAGAGAAAGCTCTGACTACAGACAATTTTGGGAAGAATTGCGGGCCGGTAAGTTCCAGGCCGGCGAATTTCTAAGAATTCACAGGGACGGCAGCGACGTTTGGATCCAGGCAGCCTATAACCCCGTTCTCGATTCTGACGGCAGACCATACAAGGTGGTTAAAAACGCTGTTGTTATCACCGAGAAGAAACTCGCGAGCCTTGCGAGCGAGACCGAAAGCGCCCGTCTGTACCAGATGGTGGACAATATGCCGATCAACGTGATGATGGCGGATAAAGACACGCTGGAGATCACATATATCAACAAGACCAGCATTGAGACATTGACCCCTTTGCAACATCTTCTGCCTGTTTCCGCAAAAGATCTCAAAGGCCAATGCATTGATATTTTTCACAAAAATCCGGCGCATCAGCGCGCTATACTTTCGGATCCAAGCAAACTTCCATGGAGCGCTCTCATTTCTCTTGGGAGTGAGAAGCTGAAACTCGATGTGAGCGCCATTAAAGGCGCAGACGGGTCTTATCTTGCGCCCAT
>JAJFIM010000444.1 GCA_021774995.1 Alphaproteobacteria bacterium
TTTGTTCCGATTGAAGGAGGCTATCGCCGGTTACATAGAGAGGTAGCCTTTTACACGGATCTGGAAACCGGGGAAATTCTCACCAGTTGGAATAATTTCTTAAACGGACGAACTGTGGAAGTCCTGGCTATCCAGAACGACCCGGTGAACTTTAATTTTGTGGTTTCGGAAAATGAAGCCGAAAACCTTTCTTATGCGCTTTATGGAAATGACGTCGTGTTTAACAGGGAAGTAATGCTGCGCTACCCTTCCGCCCTTCCCCGCGCTCAGTATCCATTAAATTCTCAAGATGACTGGTATGAAGCCGCCGAACTCTTTAACACTTACGTTCGCGTCGAGGATTTGGATAACCCCGATATTACGTCTGCGCCCAGCACAGGCTCTTGGTCTCGGTTTGGCCCGTGGCTGCCCTGGATGGAAATGGCGGATCGGCCGGGCATGCTGGTCTATCATGGGCATAAAGTGAAATTTATGAATGGGACGAGCGATATTCCCGCGCGCCTTTTGGCCATTATACAGGAGAATTATCCTAAATATTTGAGTGCGCCAAAAACTGATTCCGCGCCAAACAACACAAGCTGGACGGTTTTTAAAAAGTTCATAGACAATAAACGCGCGCAATGACGCCGCGGCGATCAAACTAAAATAATGTTCTTTAATTGTCTGCATGAGGTCCGATAAATGATGAGGCAAATTCTTTGGTCTCTTGCATTTATCGCCGCCATTTTGGCGCCCGCCCGGGCGGAGGAAACATACGCGCTGCGCACGGCGAATTACCTTCCTTCTATGTCTGTGGCTATCTCAAAGCTTATGGAGCCGTGGCTGCTTGATCTTGAGAAGCTAAGTCATGGGCGTCTGATATTTCGGCGTTATTGGGGGGGAAGCTTGGGCCGGGGACCCTTCAGGCAATATTTGCTGGTCGAAAAAGGGATTGTCGATATCGGCTTCTTATTCCTGCCTATGCATGCGGGGCGCTTTCCCGATGCGGAAGTGCTGGAAATGCCATTGATGTTCAATTCCTCAGAACAAGCCTCAACAATTGGGTGGCACTTGTTTGAAGAAGGCCTCATGCGCGGGTTTGAAAATGTCAAAGTTTTGGGAATTTTCACAACGGCGCCGGGACGGCTCTTCACCGCGTCCCGCTTGGGAGAGTTCGATAAATACAAAGGGCTGAAATTGAGAGCGGCCGGACCCGTGCAAGCCTCCTACGTCACCGCGCTGGGCGCAACGCCGGAAATCATCGATGCGGCAACGGCCACGGACGCCTTGCGACGCGGCACGATAGATGGATTGATTCAAGGGTGGACCGGCATGGCGATTTTTCGCCAAACGGAAGTAACAGACTATTTCTTCGATCTTCCCGTCGGCGTGTTGCCCTTTGCAATCGTGATGAACAAGGCGCGCTGGGAAAGTCTGCCGCGCGATCTGCAAATTCAAATTATGGAGCTTTCCGGATCTGCGCTCTCTCACCGAGCGGGGCGGGCTTACGACACAGCGGCCAAACGCTTTCGCCAAAAATTTATTGCGAACGGCTCTTTGAAGATTGAACCTCTCAGCGCTCAAGCCCATACCCAGTTAGAGAAGAAAGTGATCATCATCGAATCTAACTGGGCAAACCAAGATTCCGGCCGCGCTCAGACGCTCCGCCGCGTTCGCGCATTATTGGCCCTTTCTCATGAATGATAATGTTGAGCACCGTAGAAACCACCTGACCATCTGGGCCGAGAGATTAGCCTTCGCGGCGCTTATCGCATTGCTCATCATCGCCGCACTGACCATGCTGGACGCTATTTTGCGTTGGCTGGGCGTCGTGCGCATTTACGGACTTCATGATTTGAGAGAATTTGTCTTTGCCGTGGTTGTCGCCTCTTGTTTTCCAATCGGGCTCTTACGCGGGTCAGCGATCACGGTGCGCCTTTTTACTCTATTGGCGGGAAAAAAAGCTGGCGTCTCTGCTGATCGCTTTGCGGCTCTTCTCACGCTGATTTTCTTTGCAACCGCCACACTTGGCTTGGCCTTGCTGAGCGTTGATTTTATGCAGGCGGGTCGGACGACGAGTACTTTAGGGTGGAATTTGGCGCCCTGGATTTGGGCCGTGACAAGCGCGTTCGCCCTAGCCACCTGCGCGCAAGTGATATACGCCCGAGAAACCTGGCGTAAAAATGAGACCGCCTTATGAGTTCAGAATTCATGGGCGTTCTCAGCATCGTCATTCTTTTTGTCTTGATCGCGCTCCAGACGCCCATCGGAATCGCCATGGCGGTTTCCGGTTTTCTGACAATCGCTATGATGATTGGCTTCAGCCCCGCTTTCCATATTATCCCGATTGAGACCTTTCATTCACTTGCCAGCCCGGACCTCGCTTTAATCGTCCTTTTCGTCTTGATGGGGAATTTGTCCTCCTTGGCCGGTCTGTCCAGCGATCTATACCGTTTGGCGCAGGCCTTTTTGGGGCGCTTTCGGGGTGGCCTGGCCATCACCACGATTGGAGCGTCCGCAGGGTTTGGAGCGATTTGCGGCTCCTCCCTTGCGACCACGGCGACGATGACGCGCATGGCGCTGCCTGAAATGCGCGCCCGCGGATATGCAATCGAACTCGCCACCGGTTCGATCGCGGCGGGCTCCACCTTAGGGATCATCGTGCCGCCCTCCATTGTCCTGGTGCTCTATGGTCTGTTAACGGAGCAAGCGATCCAACCCCTCTTTATCGCCGCTCTCATACCGGCGGCTTTAGCGGTTATCTTTTATATTTTGACAATTGTCATTGTGGTAGGCCGCAAACCTTCTCTGGCGCCAAAAGCGCACGCGCATGACACACAACAGAAAAAAGCGGCTCTCAAAAACGCCACCGGATTCCTTCTCCTGGCTTTTGCCGTCAGCGGCGGCATATATTCGGGCCTGAT
>JAJFIM010000445.1 GCA_021774995.1 Alphaproteobacteria bacterium
ACCTCCATCACCGACTATAAGGATTTCGAAAAACTTCTGTTTATCGACGTCGACTCGGCTCCAGCGAACCAGTCAGCCAATTACGCTGGCGTTGACGCCACCACCTTTTCCCAGGAATTGCGTCTCAACGGCGATACAGAAGACATGAACTGGGTCCTTGGGTTTTATTACCTCAACATCGATACGGACTCAGACAATGGGTTGAAGTTCCCGGTCGGCAGCATCGTGCCTGGCGCCCCCTTCGATTTGGGGAGCGATGCGCGATTGAAGACAAATTCTTTTTCGCTCTTCGGCCAACTTGAACGCAGGCTCACTGATCAGTTCACCTTTATTGGCGGCGTTCGCGTCATTCAGGAAAACAAAAAATACTCCTTTGAACAAAACATCTACGGCACGACAAGTTCCCGGCAGATTCATGTCGGCGCGCCGTTTACTATTGGACCGACTTTTCCAGGCGGCATACCGACAGCCTTTACCGACAAAGCCAAAGACACACATTGGGCTGGTAAGGTTCAAATCGACTGGCGTCCCATGGAAGATCTCCTGATATACGCTGGGGTTAACCGCGGCGTGAAAGCGGCCAGCTTTAACGCCCAATTGGCGGGCGGTCTTCCTGTACCCTCTAGCGCTATCCCATATGATCGGGAAGTTCTGTACAGCTATGAAGGCGGTTTCAAATCCACCTTTGCCGATGGCAAGGCGCGATTGAACGGTAGCGTCTTCTATTACGACTATCAGGATTATCAGGCCTTTCTGTTCACTGGCGTCTCCGGTGTGGTTGTCAATGCTGACGCCGAGACCATTGGGGTCGAATTGGAACTCCAGACCAATCCAATGGAAGGACTGGATGCAAGTGTGTCATTCTCTTATTTTGACGCCACAGTCAAAGACGTGCCGTTGCGCGTAGGCGGTCCTATTGTCAGAGATGTTGATCCGACTTACGCGCCGGAATTCCAGGTTTCTGGTTTGCTGCGGTATGAATGGCCGATGATGAATGGCATGATGTCGGTACTGGGTGATTTCAGCTATTCCGATGAATATTTTTACAATCTTCGGAACTTTGACGCCGATAAGTTTGATAGTTACTTCCTGTTGAACTCGCGCGTCGGTTGGGTGAACGATACTGACAGTGTTGAACTGTCCTTCGCAGTCCACAACATTACAGACGAGAGAATCGGCATCCAGGGCTTTGATCTGGCTACGTTATGCGGTTGTAACGAGATCTCATTCCAGCCGCCGCGCTGGTATGGAATTAATATCCGGTTCAATTACTAACGGGATTATAAAAACCCGCGAGTCGGATTAAACTGAAAGCCGGGACCTCAGCTCTTTTTTTAAGAAGCGGAGGTCCCGGAATTCTTTTTAACAGGGAACGTCCATGTCCGGCGACCCAAATTATCGCCCTAAATCCAACTTTACGGATCTTTTCCCCGATATCTCCGGGAATACTGTGAACGGTCTCTGCGAGTCAAAAGTGCGGCGGCCGTCGCCGTTTTTCTGGCATCCCCCGGACAAACAGACCCATGGCGCTCTCCAACAAGAAGTGATCGCCTACCACCGTCAATCCCCGGAAATGCGAAAATTTTTTTCATCAACACCGCCCGGCGGACGCGGACCTAAACCCGTTCCTCAAGCGGCGGAAAAAACAACTAAAACCCCGGATGCGTGGGCGCGCGCCATTAAAGAATTTGCTCTGTCTCATGAGGGCGACCTTGTTGGCGTCACTGCCATGGACCCGCTCTACATCTATGAGGGTTATGAGATCACGCACCCTCACGTCATCATCGTCGGCGTCTCCATGGCGTATGACGAACTTTCGCAAGCCCCTGCTTCGTTTGAAAACCCGGCCGCAGGAACTGTCGTGGCGAAAGAATACAACACCGCCTCGCGCGCCTGCCGGTCACTTGCAAATTTCATTTTAGAGGCGGGCTATGACGCCAAGGCCTGGCCTGGTCCATATGCCTCGGCCCTTTCCATGATGCCCGCCGCGATTGCCGCCGGTCTGGGGCAACTTGGCAAACACGGGTCCCTCATCAATAAAACCTACGGCTCTGCATTTCGCCTGTCCGCGGTCACCACGGACTTACCCCTGGCTTATGATTCATCGGAAGATATCGGCTCCGAGGACTTTTGCCTCAATTGTCAAATCTGTACGAATGCTTGTCCGCCCGGCGCCATTTCCAATGACAAGCAGATGGTGCGGGGCGTTGATAAATGGTACGTCGATTTCGATAAATGCATTCCTTATTTCGGAGAGACACTGGCGTGCGGCATCTGCCTTGCGGTATGCCCGTGGTCGCGTCCGGATACAGGACCCAAACTCTCCGAAAAAATGCTAAGGCGCAGACAGAAGCTGGCGGCACAGGGTTAGGCGTTTATGCGAGGAACCTGATCCAAATATAATAGAGCGCAAACGCGGCCATAATCAGCGCGCCGAGGGCGCTCCAGCTTCTTAGGAAAAATCCCGGTTGCTTCTCGCGCGGCACATGGTCTCCAAACATCGCCACATGATTAAAGTACGCCAGCAGAGGTGCGGAAATAAATGAGATCGTCGTCGCGATATCGATCAGCGTTTTAAAAGAATTCATCATGAATGACAA
>JAJFIM010000446.1 GCA_021774995.1 Alphaproteobacteria bacterium
CGCGGCAATACACACTCGACCGCAAACAATTCGGCCGTCCCCTTGCCGCCACTCAATTGGTGCAGAAAAAACTTGCCGATATGCAAACGGAAATTACATTAGGCCTTCAAGGATGTTTGCAATTGGGCCGGATGCTGGACGAGGGCAGCGCCGCACCCGAAGCCATCTCCATGATGAAGCGCAATAATTGCGGCAAAGCGCTTGACGTCGCGCGCATTGCCCGCGATATGCATGGCGGCAACGGCATCTCCGATGAGTTTCATGTCATACGCCACCTCATGAATCTGGAAACCGTGAACACCTATGAGGGCACCCACGATGTCCATGCACTCATATTAGGGCGCGCACAGACCGGCATTCAGGCCTTTCAATCCGAGTGAATGGCGGACAAGAGCTATGATCTACTGCTTCATCTGCAAAGACGGACCTGATGCGCCGCGCCTGCGCAAAGAACATCTGGAAGCCCATTTAGACCACATCGAAAAAGTAGTGGGATCTATGCCTGTGGCCGGACCAGTGAGCGATGCTGACGGCGCGATGTGCGCCAGTCTGATCATGATTGATGCCAAATCGGAAACGGCGGCCTGGGATATATTCAATCAGGACCCCTACGCCAAAGCTAGAATCTGGTCGTCCGTTGAAGTGCTGCCCTTCGCCCCTGCAGCGGGAACGTGGCTGGGCGGCGTCACCTGGAAAAAATGCTAAAGCTTATGAGCGTCATTCCTGCGAAAGCGGAAATCCACCCTTAAGACCCCTTAATTAAATTTCGGGCGGCGTTTCTCTAAAAAAGCGGCGCGGCCTTCCTGAAAATCTTTGCCGCTGAACGCATCCATAAACAGAGCCCGCGTCTCGTCCGTATCATCCGCCACCCCGCCTTGAATCATCTGTATGATTTTTTTCGCTGCGCTGGCTGTCATTCCTGATAGGCAACAGATCGACCGCGCCGTTGCGTCAACATGCGTCGCCAGCGCCTCAGCTTCAAACACGTCATCAACAAGTCCGATGGCTTCAGCACCGTCCGCTCTCAAGACTTTCGCGGTGAACAGCATATCTTTCGCCTTTGCCGCGCCCACGGCATCCACCAGCCTTTTGGTGTCTGCCAGAGAATAAACAAGCCCCAGACGCGCAGGCGGCACACAAAAAAGAGCACTATTATCGGCAAACCGCATATCGCAACACAACGCAATGGCAAGACCCGCCCCGATGCAGGGTCCCTGGATCATCGCGATGGCGGGTTTTGACAGGCGGCTCAACTGCGCCTCAGCATTCGCCATGGCCAGCGTGTAGTCTAAGCCCGATGCAGGCGTGGCATAGACCGTCTCAAATTCGTCAATATCAGCCCCTGCCGCAAAGGCAGACCCATCAGCCCCCCTCACAATCACCACTTTCACGGTGGGGTCAACATCAAGCTCAACAGCTAGATTCCCCAGTTCTTTCCACATCGCTAAAGTCAACGCATTGCGTTTGTCGGGCCGATTGAGGACAATATGGGCGATGGATCCATAACGCTCGATAAAAATAGGGGCTGCGGCCATGAGTGGTTACTCCTAAAATCAAAAAAGATCGCGTGTTCTTTGGCGTGGATTTTGCTATGCTTTTAAGGTGAAAAGCGGCGGGCATCAACAAAGTCGAAAAAGCCTTGGAAAAAGGCTTAAGCCAGGACGAAAATAAGAATGTTTGGAAAGAAATTGGCCAATTTACAAAAAGAAATGCCGATTTTGGCGCGTCATGAAGGCCGCTGGCAGGGGACGTATGTTCATATGGATTCCGGCGGTAAGATCATCGACCAGCACAAATCAGTGTTGACGTGCGATTTTCCCACAAAAGGCGATTTTCCTTATTATCAAGTCAATCGCTACCACTGGGCCGACGGCCGCAACGAAGAGCTGCATTTTCCGGGCCTCTATCGCGATCATCGTATTTGGTGGGACAATGAGCGCATCAAGGGCTGCGCCTGGGAGATCGACCACCGCTCTGTGATGCTGACTTGGGTGCGCAAAGACAGCCCCGATTCTTACCTTTATGAAATGATCCAGATCAGCGACGATAATAGCAAACGCGTACGCACATGGCATTGGTTCACCAACGATCAACTAGTCCAACGCACACTGATTAACGAGAAGCGGGCTGATTGACTCAGCGGTCTCCTGACAAATAATTCTTATTTATTGCATCTCCTTAAAAAATGAAACATCGCACGATTACGCTTCATTAAATACGCGTTTCGCGGTAAAAACGCATGAATCATAAATTAATCAGGAGACGGAAATGGAAAATCTGATTTGGGCCACCCTCTTTTTTATCGCCATTCACATAGTTATTTCCGGCACCAAGCTGCGCGACGCCATTGTCGGCGCGACGGGTGAAAAGATATATTCAGTCCTCTTCTCCATCGCTTCTCTTGTTGGCATTGTCTGGATGGTGAAAGCCTATCCTAACGCTAAAGCAAATGCCGAAATGCTCTGGATGCCTCCAAAAGCACTGCTTGATTCAGCGCCGCTTATCATGTTGATCGTTTTTCTCTTCGTTGTCATCGGCGCCTTAACCCCCAATCCGACCGCCATTTTAACGAAGAACAATATCAGCCGGGACGATGCAGTCCGAGGCATCACACGCATCACGCGCCACCCCGTTATGTGGGGGTTTGGTATCTGGGGATTGATGCATATGGCGGTGAACGCCCACAGTGCGGCAGTGGTCTTTTTCGGCGGCCTCGCCTTCACGGCTTTGGCCGGAACCATAGCGATTGACGGCAAACGCGCCAGAGCTTACGGCGACCAATGGCAAAGTTTTAAAACGCAAACCTCCAACATTCCATTTGCCGCTCTGCTGAAGGGGAGCACTAAATTCAAATGGTCTGAGATAAGCTGGTGGCGGCCGCTTATTGCCCTCGTTCTCTACATTGTGTTGTTGATGGGGCATAGAGGTTTGTTTGGCGTTTCCCCCATCCCCGGCATGGGCCAATAAGGACATCAAAGATGCTCGGCGCCATTCATACCGTCACCATCACAGCAACGAACTTGCAAAACATTGAAGACGCGTATAGCCGATACTTCGGGTATCAGGTGGTTGACCGGTCCCCCGTCAATCCCTCCCTGGCGGCAAGCTGGGGCGCACCAGGCGTTGCGGGAGCGGCGGCGCTCATCATGCAGCCGGCTAGTGGCGCGGAGAGTTTTTTGCGTTTTGTCGAGGGCAGTCCTGTGCCGGACTATGTTCCTTTGAGAAGCTATGGCTGGAACGCCATCGAAATTATTGTGCAAGACCTCAGCGCCTTGAATGAGCGCTTACTGGATTCGCCATTTGAGATTATTGGAACACCAGCGGTCCTCGATTTTGATTTCACTGACGCCATCAGCGCCATGCAGGTTATTGGCCCGGCGGGAGAAGTTCTCTACCTCACCATGATCAGCAAGAAAGTTCCCGGACTTGATCTGCCGCGCGCCAATGCGTTTGTTGATCAGACTTTTATTATGATCTTAGGCGGCCCGAGCCTGGAGCAAACCACGTCTTATTTCTCGGAGACTTTTGGCGTTTCCTCCTCGCCGCCCATGGACGGGACCATCCGTGTGCTGAACCGCGCTTTTGATCGCCCTCCCAAAACTAAGACGACCATCGCCACGATCACCCTGTCCGGTCAGACACTGATCGAACTTGATGAAATGCCCAGTCAAGCCATTACCCGCCCGTCGCATGCCGATTGTCTGCCGCCCGCCGCCGCCATCGTCAGCTTCGAACACGATGACCTTGACGCCCTCGGCGCCGCCTTTATCGCCCCTCCTGAAATGCGCGAGGAAGCGCCCTATTTTGGACACCGCGCCGCAAGCTTACGCGGCGCCGCGGGCGAATTGATCGAACTGATCGAAAAACGTTAGGCCGGAAATTGCGCCACCGTTTCAGGCGATGAGCAATCTCGCGCCTCAAAGAGATTACGCCTGTTTGCTCCATTTGGCGGACGCGAAGGCGGCATCAAGCGGCGTGTGCGCGATATGGTTCGTATAATTCGATAAAACCTTCATCCCGACGCCCAAGATGACTTCTAAAACCTGCGTCCGCGTATATCCGGCAGCGGTGAATTGAGTTAGCGCCGCATCGGATGGCCAACCACGCGTTTGAACCAGTTCTTTTGTAAAAAGTCGCAATGCCTCCAGCTTGTCGTCTGCAATGGGCGCGCCGCCGCGCAGTGCTTCCACTATATCGGCTGGTACTTTTTGCATTGCTGCGATTGCACTATGGGCGGCAACGCAATAGGTGCATTCATTTTCATAATTGACAGTCAGAAATATCACTTGGCGCTCAGTTGGTGAAAAGCTCGTCTGGTCGAAAAGCTCGCCAACTTTCAAATAAGCTTTCACCAGTGAGGGGGATTCGGCCATGACGCCCATCAAATTCGGCAGAAAGCCAATAGATTTCTTCACCCCTTGAAGCGTCTCTTTTGCGTCTTCAGGCGCGGTTTCTATCGTGTGTACTTGAAATTCCATTCTTGTTCTCGCTTGTTTTCATGATGACACAAGGTAATTTGGTACAGCTTGTCTTGAATTCAAGTTTTTATATTCACAATAAGTTTACCGAAACGCCCACCCTCTCCGGCGTCATGAAGCGCTGCTGAGGCCTCCTCGAAAGGGTAAGCCTTTGCGATCACTGGATGAATTTCATGCGTCCCCACAAAACGCATCATGTCTTCAAAACCATCGCGATTGCCAACGCCTATGCCATGAAGGTGGGCGTTGGTGAGAATCAACTGGTAGACCTCAATATCCATTTTCGCTCCTGACAGATTGCCAATGATCGGAATGTGCCCGCCCCGCCGTATCGCTTTGAAAGATTGAGGTAAAGTGCCCGTGCCGCCGACCTCCAAGACCATGTCAACGCCGCGACCTTGCGTGATGTCTTTGGCGGCGGCGCCCCATTCTGGTTCAGCGATATAATTGATGGCGTGATCGGCGCCCATGGCTTTTGCGCGCTCCAATCTATCATCGCTGCTCGATGTGACGATCACTGTCGCGCCCAAGGCTTTGGCGAACTGAAGAGCAAAAAGAGCAACGCCGCCGGTTCCCAGCACCAGCACGTTATCCCCGCGCGCGATATGAGAGACGGTCACCAGGGACGTCCATGCCGTCAGCCCGGCGCAGGGGAAACAAGCGGCCTCTTCATAAGACAAATGATCAGGGAACTTCGCCACAGCGCCTTCATTATAAACGCCAAATTGCCTCAGCACGCCATCGGCTTCCAGGCCCGACGATATTGAGCGTTCATCGCCCAAAGCGTCTCCCGACACCCATTTAGGGAAGAAGAGAGGGGCCACCCGGTCGCCGGTTTTAAGTCCAGTTACCCCCGCGCCAACTTCCACAATCTTGCCCGCGCCATCAGAAAACGGGATGACGGGAAGATCGCTCTCCGGCGCGAAGACACCGAGCGCGATGAGGTAATCCCTGAA
>JAJFIM010000447.1 GCA_021774995.1 Alphaproteobacteria bacterium
CCACTGGAACTACGGAGACTTCCGGCAGCGGCTGGAAATCACATTAGTAGCAGGTGGTGGGGTGGTGGTGGACGCAGTCTTGAGCGAACCCGTCTTCGACGAAATTCCCTGATAACCCTCTATTTACAGGGAATTTTCCCATATTTGCAGGGAAATGGCCGAAATCCACTGTAAATACCTACGTATTTTCAATAGGTTGCCCAACGTTTCCCTAAACATCGGAACAGGGAATTTACTTGGAAGAACAGGGAAAAAATATTGCGACAACAGGGAAATTCGATCTGGAAACACGGAATTCTCGATTTGGGCTGTCTAAAACGAGGGCTCAATGACAAATATATTGCATTTGTATATACAAATGGATATATATAAATATATGGAAGTGATCGGCTTTGACTGGGATAAAGGGAATTGGCCGAAAAGCGGAAAGCATGGCGTTTCAAAAGCAGAAATCGAGGCTGTTTTCAGGAATATACCAGCCATCCAGCCTGACCCGTTCCTCGATGAGGAGCGATTGCGGGCCATAGGCCGTAGTGACGAAGACCGATATATATTTGCGGTTTTCGTATTGCGAACCACAGATGCTGGCAACCTTATTCGGCCAGTATCGGCCCGATATATGCACGAGAAGGAGATAGTCAGTTATGAACGACAAAAGGAAACATAAATCCTTGCCCCGATTGAAATCGGACAAAGAGGCTGAGGATTTTGTTGATACGGCGGACTTATCTGAATTTGATCTATCAGGATTCAAGCCTGTAAATTTCGAGTTTGAAAACAAGAGCGCGACAATCAGCATGCGCTTGCCGAAGAGTCAGCTTGCTGCCGTGAAGGCGGCGGCCAAAAAGCGTGGGATTCCCTATCAACGCTTCATGCGCGAAATGATCCAGAGGGGCATGCAGGCTTCGTAGCCTCGAATTTGTTCGATCGCACCCGGCTGGCGCACGTTAAGTTGTGCCCTCTCAACATGGCGACGCGGAAGCGGAAAGTAGTCCAATTTCATCGCAGCAAAGCGTCCATAAAACACGGGGCAATTCAACGCGCCAGAAAACCCATGCCTGCTCGCTGGGAAAAAAGCACTCACGCTCTGGCGGTTTATGGTAAACTGTGGAGGTCGCAGCCCAAATAGATTCAACACCCAGGCTTTGCTCGTCAATCGACTATTTCAGAGACCTTCAAAACGCCTACCGGTCGGCCAAACTATGACCGACCGGTTTGCGGTACTACATGAAATCAGTGAAGTCATGCGCCGAGAAATCAAGTCTCAAGCCCATCAAATTGATTGTAAAGCCATCAATAAGACATGGCGTGCTTAGCCTTCGATATCTGCAATAATCTGACGTGCGCGTTCAAGCAATTTGGCTCCGTCAACACCATTGCCACCGGATTCCTGAACCCATGTTTCAATGACCGGCTGCATGCGGCTCTTGATTGTCGCTCTTGCTTCCTCAGACATCACCACAACTGCGTTGTTCGGGTCATCATTGTAGGTTTGCATAACCCGAATCTCTTCAACATCCAGTCCAGCTCCAATCGCCTGGGACAACGCAAGACCGGAATGCTTGCGGATGATCTCCTGTAAATCTTCAGGCAAGGCTTCGAACCGCGCCTTGTTCATGACCACGATGAAACGCGGAGCGAATAACCTGGTGTCTGTCAGCGACGTTACCAGACCATCAAGACCAAACAGCTTGATTGCTTCCCAGGGGAATGCCGTGGAATCGATTGTACCAAGACGGAGACCTTCAGCCATTTCTGTTACCTGCAGTCCAACAGGAATCGCACCAATCGATTGAAGGGCGGCCGCACTGACAGCACTGGGAGCTCTGATTTTCAGTCCCTCAAAGTCTTCGACAGTTTGCACCGCTTCGCCGTTGGTAAACACACCATATGGCCGATGCGTGTAAAGTGCGAGCGGCTGAACCGAACCATAGTCACGTTCGAACAGACCTTCCTCGTACATTTTCCAAAGAGCGATTGAGCCGGTCTCGGCCTTGTCGAAAAGAAAAGGCAGTTCCAACACTTCACTCTGCTGAAAGCGGCCGGAGGTATAGCCCTGGATGGTCCAGGCCATATCGATAACGCCAGATTCAACCAGCTCAAAAGCCTGGCGTGGGCTGCCGTAGGTTCCGACCGGTTGCAGGTCGATTTCAATACGACCGCCTGAATCTCTTTCAACCGCGTCTGCAAATGGTTGCAAAAAAGTTGAGTGGATATAACCGGCGGCGGGCGTCAGACTTCCGAACCGAAATGTAAATTCCTGCGCGGCGGCAGAACTAACGGTTGCGGCAGTGATCAACACCGCAGCCAGACTCTTCAATATACTCATCGTTCAACTTCTCCCTTGTTTTTGACAGTGAAATTTTTCACCGTCCGTTTACGTTCCACGTCAACCGCCCCGTAAAAGGCTTGGTAACCACAAGACCAGGGTGGGGAACAAGATGAGCAGCGTCAGCCGGAGCAAGTCCGCGATCCAGAACGGGACAACGCCGCGATAAATATCTAATACCGGTACGTCAGGAACGGATCCCTTGATTATGAAAACGTTCAGCCCAAGTGGAGGCGTCATCAATCCGATCTCGATCACGATAACGACGAAGATGCCGAACCAGATTGCTGCTTGTGAAGCAGTCATATCGAGACCCGGGGCAATTCCCTGCACGAGCGGAAACAAGACCGGGACTGTCAGGATCATCATTCCTATCGAGTCCATGAAGCAGCCGAGCACCAGGTAAAGCAGCATGGCCGCGAAGGCTACGCCAAGAGGGGGTAAGCCAAGACCGATAATTTCAGAGGCAAATGCACGAGGTAGACCGGAAATCGACATGAAAAAGGAAAACAAACCTGCACCGATAACGATCAGAAAAATCATTACCGTTGTTCCCGCTGTCTCAAGAAGCACTTCGCGAAGAACCGGGAAATCGAACCCGCGCAGAGCGAGGAAGTAAAGTCCCGTTAACAGGGCGCCGAACGAAGCCGCTTCCGTTGGCGTGAAAACGCCAGCATACATCCCGCCAATCACCAGTACAAACAGCCCGATAACGCCAGCCGCGTCGCGCAGGCCGATCAAGCGCTTCTTCCATCCCTGCCGATCCGAAGGCGGTGCCAAATGGGGATAAAACCTTGTGACAACTATGATCGCAGCCGAATAAAAAACTACGGCAAGGATGCCCGGCAACAACGCTCCGGCAAAGAGGTCGACCAGCGGTGTCTCCGTAATAATTGCATAGAGAATAAGCATGATAGATGGCGGGATGAGTATCCCGAGTGTGCCACCGGCGGCTACTGCCCCGGTCGCCAGGCTATCCGCATAACCGTGCTGGCGCATTTCCGGCAGGGCCACTTTTGCCATCGTAGCCGAAGTTGCCAGTGACGAACCGCATATGGCCGAGAATGCTGCAGCGGCACCGATAGTGGCGAGCGTCAAGCCTCCGCGAAGGTGCCCGACAAAGGCATGGGCAGCACGAAAAAGCTGAGAGGAAAGCCCTGCGCGGGCAGCAAACAACCCCATCAGGATAAAGAGCGGAATGACCGACAGGTTATAGTTGATCAGGTCCTGAACACCTATGACTTTTAGTGTGTTCAATGCACCTATATCGCCAATGAGAATCCACAGCCCCACTATGCCGACGACACCCATGGCGATTCCGATGGGAATGTTGATCAAGATGAGCAATACCAGCGCACCGAACCCGGCCGCACCAATCCAGGCCTGATCGGTCATCGCGCCCCTGCCTCTCTATTCTGGCGCGCAAAAAGCGAGAATATTCCCAGGCATGAAAGAGAGACTGCCGCGACTGTTGCAAGCGAGAACAGCACCGCCACGGCGTACCAGAAAGGCCACACCTTGAAGCCCAGGATCCACATTGTATCCTGCGTCGCCAGCCGCTCACCGGCATAAAGCCACGTGCCGCGTGCCAGCAGGATCATGAACCCGGCACTGATCGTCGACGCAATCGCTACGACGAGTTTATTTGGGTATCCCCGCAGGGCATCTAGAAGAACAGACACCGAAACATGTTTGTCCGCCATGAATCCATAAGGCATCGATGCGGCTACGCATATAGCCAGACCGTAGGAAACAACGTCTACGACTCCAGGCAACGGTGTTGCCCCCAGATATCTCAGGATCACGCTAATGACGGTGTAGAACATCACCACCACCAAGACGGCCATTCCAGCAAGTGCCAGGAGCTGCGCCAACCAGCGTTGGACGCACAGAACACGTTCCATGTTGAACCAGCTCAAACCCACGTCGCTTTCCTTTTCGGAAACTCCATTCCTCGAACCCGGGCGGCCTTCATATTTTTATCTGTTTCGGAGCGCACCCACGCCTTCAACAACGAACACACGTTAGAGCACGACAAGATTAGGAAGTCAAATTTCAAAACATAATTCCGCTATGCGATATTTTAAAAATGAGTCTGTTACAATTTCAAAGCGGCTGTTTTTACCACGCCCGGCATCACCAACCAGGATCAACGATCGCGATCCGGCTTCAAATTTCAGATAAGGTTATGAGTGGATTTTTCCCCGAGCAGGACGCTCAGTTCATAACGGTCCCGCCATCAATACAAAGTGTTTGTCCGGTTACAAATGCCGAACCCGGGCCCGAGAGGTAAAGGACGGCGCCAACCACATCATCTGGCGTCTGATCCCGCTGCAAAACGCGACGGGCATTTGCACCCTCGCGGACCAATTCCACTTGTTTTGCATTTTCCAAAACGCCATCGCTGAGCGTGTATCCCGGGGCCACGGCATTCACCAGAATATTGTACCTGCCAAGCTCGCGTGCGAGAGCGCGCGTCATCGCAAGGACGGCCCCTTTGCTCGACGTATAGTGACTGAAAAAAGGAAGGCCCGCCAACGGCGTATTCGATGCCACGTTCACAATTCGTCCTCCCCCATGTTCGCGCATTACAGGAATAACGGCCCTGCTCGCCAAAAACGGTCCGCGAACATTCACGGCCATAACGCGATCAAATTCTGTGACCGAGATATCCTCAATAGGCGTCGGCAATAACGAAGAAAATATTCCGGCGTTATTTATCAAAACATCGATCCGACCGTAGGCGTCGACAGCTGCCTCGATCATGATGTTGACATCTTTCTCGTTTGAGATATCCCCTTCAACGCCAATCGCATTATAGTATTCCTGGCCTAGTTTAGCCGCCGTTGCCTCCGCTCCTTCGCGATCCTGGATGACAATATTGGCGCCATTTATTGCGAATGCCGCAGCGAAAGCCTGCCCCATACCTCGTGCTGCGCCTGTGATAACCACGACCTTGTTTTCAAATAACATACCTATTTCCCACTCCTCGAACATCTAAAGTTGCGCCGCCATTCCTGGATTCAGGAAGCCTTTATTAAAGCCCTCCAAGCGACCACCTCGCATAAAGGATTATTTAGGAAACAGGCGAACGAAGCCTCCGCGAGACAATATCGCAGGACGTTTCGGGTCAGTGCCTGCAGTCCCAAAAACTCGAATTTCAGCATCCAAAAACCATGGCGTAATCCTTATCAGAATTTTCCAGCAGGACCAGATGGCCAGGCAAAGTGCAACCTCGAAAAGATATCTGCCAGGCCAGGCTCTATATTCCAGGTGGACCCATCTGCCCCCAGGTTATAAATCGACCAGACAAGAGAGCTCCCCTCATAAGGCACTCGATGTTTGTACCTGCCAGGCCAGAATTGAGAAACGCACGCCAGCCTCATGGATGGGCGGATGACTTGTCATTTGAGATTCCGATAGAATAGTCTGAAATCACTCCCGCCGGTTCCCCTCCATCTGCCCTCTTATGCACGGACTACTTGTGCAAACTTACAAATCCGGCCCCGCAATCGTAAACAGCCCTTTGTCCTGCAAGAGATCCGGTTCGCGGACATATTTTCCGGAATATTGTTTTGCTATACAAAACACAAATGCTGGTCAAGTTGAAGCGGGCCTATTCAGGCCCGTCTGGCACCGGCTGGCCTACCACCGCTTATGCGCGAGAATATTGTCCTGCAACTCACTGACTCGCTGGTGAAGACCGGGGCCAAGGACGCTATAGAAGGCCTGCATGTCGTATTGAAAACGGGTGGCAGTCACATTGACGACGAATCTGGTCATGCCGCCCGGTGAACCCAGGGGGACAGCGGCGCCGATTACGTTACGGTCTACCTTGCCGCCCAGGACGCAAAATCCAACTGTGTTAACTTCATTCTCTGTGCGGGCGATACGTTCCTCAAATTCAGAAACGTCTTCGGTGCCCCGTTCCTTCAGAGCTTCGATGAGATATTTCTTTTCTCCCGGGGACAGGGCGGCCAGATAGGCCATCCCCATGGCAGACTGCTCAATGCCGGTCCGGGATCCAATATCCAGCCTGAGCGACGCAAGCCCTTCGCTGCGTGCGACATCAATATAGGTCATCGACAAGCGGTCACGTGTTCCCAACGCGACCGAAACCTCGAACTCTTCGGCAAAACTCTGCATGGCCGGACGGATTTGGTCGCGAATATCGAGGTTTTGCAGATAAGAATACCCAACCGGAAGAACCCCTGAGCCCAGCTGGTATTTATCTATTCTATCGACATATTCGAGATACCCGAGTTTGGACAATGTGTATGTAATTCGGGATACCGTCGGTTTTGGAATTTTTGTCCGTTCTGACAAATCCTTGTTTCCGAGGGGGCCGGAACTGGGATCGAACGCACGCAGAAGTTCCAAACCCCGAGCAAGCGCCATAATGAATTGCCGGTCTTTTGGTACCTCGTCCTTTGCGGGCAGCTCCAACAAAATTTCGTTAAATCGGCTCATTTCCCTACCCTCAGTATCATGTAATCTTAGGAGAATTTCGCACTGCGGTTTCAAGTCGTGTCGGGTTTTAGCGCCAATCAATCGCTGAGTCATCCTCTCAATAGTACTATTTTGAGTGTCGCAAGCGGTTGAACGCAAGTCTTATCATAACATCAAAATTACGATGTTTTGCTCTGCAAAATTTTATTTCGAATTGATTGACTCGCTCTAAACTCTTGGATAGATGCCCTTGAAGCACTGAAAACATGTTTTTACGTTCCGAAGGGAGACTGCTTTATGTTGTTCGACACGCGCTCAGTTTCGATTAAATCCGGGCACATGATAGATGGGGAAATTGTTTGCGGGAATGACCCAGACACAATTGCCGTAAAATCGGCATCCGACCCTTCCCTCGCATGGCAGCTCCCTGTTGCGGGAAGTGATATGGTCGACCGGGCTGTTCGCTCGGCGCAAAAAGCCTTCAAATCCTCAGGTTGGCCGACCATGGAGCCCCGGGCCAGGGCCAAAATCATGAAACGCTGGGCGGCTCTGGTCAGGGAGAACGTGCGGGACCTGGCACAATTGGAATCAATTGTATCAACCCGTCCCTACAGCGAAACAATGGCGCGGGACGCCCATGTGGCTGCGGATTGCCTTTCGTTTTTTGCTGAATTCTCAGACAAAATTGACGGTGAGGTGACGTCTACAAGGTCCGAAATCTTGTCGCTTTCGATCCGGGAGCCACACGGGGTAGTTGCAGCAATCTCTCCCTGGAATTTTCCGCTTATCTTGTCTGCTTGGAAATACGCCCCCGCACTGGCCGCTGGCAACGCGGTCGTGATGAAACCTTCGGAACTGACGCCGTTTTCGAACCTCAAAATTGCCGAACTCGGCATCGAGGCCGGCCTCCCGCCGGGGATATTCAATATTGTTCAAGGAGACGGCACCCGGACAGGCTCAGCCCTGATCAGCCATCCTGACGTGGATTATGTGACATTCACCGGCTCGACGGAAACCGGTATAAATATTGCCGAGACTTCGGCGCGCAATGGCCTCAAACCGCACAGCCTGGAATTGGGTGGCAAGGGTGCCCAAGTTGTGTTTGCCGATGCGCCGGATCTGGACCGGCTGACAGGGTTATTGACGCGAGGAGTTTGTTATAATTCCGGGCAAGTCTGTTTCGCGGGATCCCGCCTGATTGTTGAAAAATCTGTTGTCGGCGAAATTATGTCGCGAATAATGTCTGCAATGTCGGAGTTGGTTCCGGGAGCAACGTGGGACGATCAGGCAACGCTTCCTCCCATTATGAACCCGAAGCAGCTCGAGCGTATCGAAACAATAATTTCCAGTGCAGTTGGCAACGGAGCTGAAATCATCTGTGGCGGCGCCCGTGTGGAATGCCCAAACGAGGCCGTGTATTTTGCCCCGACAATCCTTAGTGGCGTGGACTCAAATTCCGCCGCTGTTAAACAGGAAATCTTTGGACCCGTTGCGACGATCCAGACATTTGACAACGTGGAAGAAGCCATACACCTTGCCGATCATCCAGAATATGCATTGGCCAGCTCTGTTCACACGTCAAATTTGAACACGGCGATAAACGTCAGCAAACGATTGGAGGCAGGAACCATTTGGGTGAATGACTGGGGTCGCAAAGGTGATTTAACAAGCCCATTTGGGGGTTTTAAACGTTCAGGTCACGGCAAGGATCTGGGCAAGGCAGGGTTTGAAAAATATCAGAAATCAAAGTCGATCTGGATCGAAACAGCCTGAAGCAGCTTTCGTTGATATCACGATTAATCCGGATGCTTGCGCGCAAGAAGGCGCGACATTGTTCCGGGGATGAAAAAGCCCCTGATTGGTAGACTGCCAGGGGCTCTAATTTATCGATAAACTTTGAACAAGTCTTATAAATGTACGTGCCCTAGTTCGTCAGACGGCGATGCCAATCTGCAATAGCCCGACCAATTGCCTCCGGCTGATCTTCTTGAACATAGTGCAGACCGCGACCGATAAACGCGGTTTCAATGTTCTCGACTCGCTCCGCCAGCCACGCCGCAACCTGAGGTGGGTTTAAGGACCCCGGAGACGCATAAAGATGCAGAAACGGCATCTCCGATTCCAGCATCCAGGCTGAATAGGCTTCAATCATTTCCCTGTTGTCCTGCGGTATCCCACCAATCGGCACCTCAAGTGGCCACACCAAAATTGGTTTGCGGTCGTCGGGATCCAGGAATGGGGCCCGATACACATTCATTTCCTCTTCGGACATTTCCCGAACAACGGCCCCAGGAAGCATTAATTCGATAAACGCATTGTTATCGATCAACATAACCGGCCCCTCCTCAGGATCACGCATTTTACGAAACAAGGGTTCCAGTCTGGAGCCCATGGCTTCATAGCTCGTTACCGGCAATGCGGGCGGAACAAAAGCCTCCATAAATGCCACACCTTTTACATTGTCCTCGTTACGTGAGGCATAATTCAAGCCGAGCGCCGAACCCCAATCATGAACCACAAGCGTGATATTTTGCAGTTCCATCTTGCGAATAAATTCTTCCAGATAGCGGGAATGATCGTCAAAACGATAAGGAATATCAGGCTTGTCCGACTTACCGAACCCGACAAGATCGACAGCAATCACGCGACCCCGTGATTCCAGATAAGGAATAACGTTGCGCCAGAGATAAGAGGATGTCGGATTTCCGTGCAGCAGAAGAATAGGATCACCTGCTCCCGCTTCAACATAGTGCATTCTCGATCCCAAAATTTCGATGAACTTGGATTCGTAGGGAAACTCAGCGGATATTTCTGGTTGGTTATCGCTTGCCGCGTGTGAAATTCCAGTCATTGAGAATGCCCCCAGGGTCACAAACATCAACATTTTCAAGGCTCGTCGTATATCAAATTTATTCAGAATATTCATTCTGAATAGCAAGTGAAGATTGTACATTCCAGTTCTCCTTTTAGTGAAACAATTTAGGGAAGAAGCGACAGCCCTACAGAATAGAAGGTCGCCTTGGTTTCCGTATCCGCGCCAGATCGTGAAAGGATGGCTCCACCTTGCACAAGACCGGTAAGGAAGACGGAAAGGTCTTCTGGCGATGTCGATGAACTGACACCATTTGGTTTGCCAGAATTCTCTAGTGCACGCAGAAAAACACCGCGCTGCATATCAAAGCTCGAATTGACTTTCGCTGCAGCCTCCTTATCGCTTTTGCCAAATCCCATCGCTGTCATACACATAAGACAGCCTAGGGATTCGCGATCCCTTGGCGGATATAACAAGCGATCAAAAAACTTATGGATATCTTCGACCACAGCGTCAGCGTTCATGAGGCTGCCCAGGTTGCGCACAATGATCTTCTCGCGATACCAATCAAGGGTCTCAAGATAAAGGCCCCGCTTGTCTCCAAACTCGTCGTACAATCCATACCGGCTTGCTCCCGTTGCCCGGACAACATCGTCAACAGACGCGTTCTCATACCCCACACGCCAAAACAAATTCATTGCGCCGTGTAATACTTCCTTCCGGGCGGAATTCTTTTCCCAGGGCACCAGCTTTGCCTTCCATGCAATCGACTGCGGTCATTGTTCAGAATTTTCGTTCTTAATACGGTGTGCCAATTTTTTAGGCAAGATTTTTCATGTTTTCCGCAATCCCCGCGCATCACCCAAACACGAATTTTCAGCTTTATATTCTGCTGCTCACCGCACTAATTCCGCGCCATCGCCACAAACCGGTTTGCGGTGAACGTCAAGAATTTGTGCGTCATTCATTGTGTATTTCTGCTTCCCCCTCACGCGTAACAACCAGGGCATCGACTGCGACTGCGGCTTCGCGGGAAAGCAGCAGAGGATTGATATCTATCTCTTCAAGAGAATCTTCAGCGCCCGCCGCCAACTTGGATATATTGCAAATCACATCCGCAAACGCGTCGATATCGACTGCGGGTTTACCGCGAAACCCGGTCAAAAGTTTATACCCTTTGAGTGACTTGATCATACGAAGAGCTTCATTTTTATCTACGGGTGCCAGGGCGACGGACGTATCATCGAGCAATTCGACCATAACCCCGCCCAAGCCACAGATGATGAGCTGCCCAAACTGTGGGTCGCGCTTTGTCCCCACCATAACCTCGAGATCGCCACGCACCATTTCCTGGATAAGAATCCCGTTGAGACGGGGCTTGATCGCCACCCGTCCTATCGCCTCCATAATCTCATTCCAAGCAACATGTAACGCATCCACATCCTGGATATTCAGCCGGATTACCCCGGCCTCGCTTTTATGCGGCAAATCTACGGAATCCGCCTTCATGACGACCGGAAAGCCAATCTCCTTTGCCGCAAGAACCGCGTCCTGAACGGTATTGACAAGCAACCCGCGGGAGGTGTGCACCCCATGCCTGTTGAGCAATTGCTTGGATTGGCTTTCGGACAATATTCCGGGCTCACCCGAAAATAACGTGCGATTCTGCCTCCCGGGTTCTTCGGCAGATCGCGCCAGCAATTCAGGCCGGCGTTCGTAATAATGTTGCCAGGCATTGATAGTATTCAGACAGCGGCGCACGGACCTGAATATTGTCAATTCAGAGGAACTGTCATAGACCTCGGACCCTGGTCCCTGATGCCATTCGTTCAGCCAGACCACACATATCGGAAGGTTTGCATTGCGGGCAGTTTCGCAAATTGCCTCTGCCCTGGCATGGCTGACAGTTGCATGCGCTGACGCCATAGCCACAACAATTGCGCCATAAGAGGGATCTGAATCATAAGCCTTGATTGTTTCCGTATACATCTCGCTTTTACGCACGGATTCAGCGGTCATATCTGCTGGATTTCCAGCATACCCAAACTGCGGAATGGACGCTTCAATCCGTGCCCGGGCCGCGACCGAGGGTTGCGGCAGGGAAATACCTAGATCGGACGCAATGTCGGCAGCAAGAATTGACGCGCCTCCCGATGGGCCAAGAACTGCAACACCTTTACTGCGCGGTTGGCCTGCACGCCCGAGAAATGTAACTGTTTCCAGCAACGCCTCAAAATCCTCTACCATCACCACACCCGTTCGATCAAAGACTGCGCGATACGCAGAGAAAACACCGATCAGAGCTCCGGTATGTGATTTGGCTGCGTCGGAAGCGACATCACTACGCCCAAGTTTAAGAACCACCACAGGTTTCCCGGCCTCTAGCGCTCGGCGCGTGGCAGCAATGAACCGATGAGGATTTGCAACGCCCTCAAACATGCAGGCTATGGATTTTGTTTCAGGGTCGTCCACGAGCGCGTTGATCAAGTCTGCAACATCAACATCTGCGGCGTTCCCGGTCGTTAGATACCTGCTGAAACCAATCCCTCTCTGCATTGCCTGCAGCACGACATAGCCCATGGCCCCGCTTTGCGAAACCAATCCAATGTCTCCAGAAATCTGCGGCATATCCCGGTAGCTGGGCATAAATGTAAGTCCCATCCCACGTCCGGGAATGGCAATACCAATGCAGTTCGGACCTAAAATCCGCATCCCTGTCTCAGCCGAGATCTCGGTCAGGCGGCGCTGGCGAACAACCCCTTCATCTCCCAATTCCGCGAAACCAGAAGAATAGATTATTAGTGCGCCAACTCCCTTATTTGCGCAGTTCTCACACTCTTCAATTACTGCCGCACCCGGAATGGCCAGAACCGCACAGTCAGGAACGTCTGGCAGACTCTCTACTGAAGGGTAGGCCTTCAACCCATGAATCTTTTTATGCTTTGGATTGACCGGATAAATTCGTCCCTCAAAGGTCGCAATCAGATTTTGAATAGTGTTTGAACCAAACGAATGTTCCTTTTCAGATGCACCAATCACAGCAATATTCCTGGGTTGCAAAAGGCACCGCAGATCCTGAAATCCGTAATTTTCACGTTCAATTTCAGTTTGAGCAGGCCGACATGAATTTTCGAATATCTTTTTTTTCTCTTCAGATGAACCCATTCAGATTGCTCGCTTTCGCGCCCGGCCACCGTCTACAGTCAGGTTAATCCCGGTGATAAAACCGGCAGCGGGTGAAGCCAAGAAAACCGCGGCATTCGCGATGTCTTCCACAGTACCGAACCGGCCCAGAGGCACCCGCGCCAACTCACGTTCAACCCGTCCTTCCTCTTCATAAAGTCGTTTTACACCTTCTGTATCCGCAATCGGCCCAGGTGAAATTGCATTCACACGGATGCCATACCCGGCCCATTCGAGGGCGAGAGTTCGGGTCAGCGAAACCACTCCCGCCTTTGCGGCCCCCGCATGAGCGGCCCCTGGCCAGCCATTCAACGCCTCTTCGGTGACAATGTTGATTATTGAGCCGCCGAATTTCGACCTGGCAAGGAAGGGAAATGCAGCCTTACAACCGTGAAAAGTCCCATTGAGATCGATCTCGACAATTGTGCGAAAGCCGTTTGGGGTTATGTCCTGCGCAGGCTGCACAAACAGACCAGCTGCGTTATTGATCAGAATATCCAGATACCCGAACTGATCTACCACCCTTGAAATCGCCGAGTTGAAAGCATCAAAATCGCGTACATCGCTCTGCACCGCATAGGCCGCGCCACCATCCTCCTCGATCAAGGATACAGCGGTATCCAGCTTGCCCCTATCGCGCCCCAATATCCCTACTTTCGCCCCCAACGCAGAAAAGGCCCGCGACATTCCAAGGCCAATCCCGCTTGCCCCACCCGTTACGAGCACGACACGGTCTTGTAGTATTTGGTGAGAGAAGGTTGAAATTTGCATGAACCCGTTTCTATCGCATAGCGAAACAAATTCAACAAATCCGCTCTGTATGCATTTTAACATGGCTTATAATATCGTTTTTTGAAAATATCAACGCAACATCGTAAAATTTTCGATATTATATTTCGCTAAGCAAAATATATTGGCTTTGCCATATGTCGAAAAAGGCGGAAGAGCAGCCGCGCTCCAAAGCATACATAAATTGTGAAAGGCTGAATGATGGTGCGCGCAGTTTTCGGGTACTTCGTTTCAGGGCGGCATCTCGCACCGGGACCAAGTACCCCGGTTCACTGATCGTAAACCACACGAATTTGTACGTCAGGCCGACAAGGTTTTGAAAAATAGAAAGCTGGTTGCCTGTCCGCAAAGCGGCAAGTGCCGTTCACGCGTTTGCGCAACACTTGAGGGCGCCAAGCCACGATAGATCGATAGCATTGATTGCCAAAGGAAATATCCCCCGATGGAATTAATGGGTCCTGACCCTAGTTCCGCCAGTGCGGTGGGTAGGTCGCGTCATACCCGGGCACAGCTTCCAACCGTTCGAGCCACGACGCGATGTGCGTATAGCTTTTGTCCAGTGGAAGGATTTTCAACGAAAGTGAACCTGCGTCTTCTTTGCTAGCAGCACGCAATAGCGCCCGAATGAAGGGCATCAAAAGCACGTCCGCCGCCGAAAGCGATGCCCCCGCCAGGTATCCATTTTTCGAGACAGTGTCGTTGATCCAATTCAGGGATTCGTGGGCTGCGGGAACAGCCTCCAAAATCATCTGGGCTTCGTCCGCAGCCTTTCCCTGAAACAATGGGAGCGTAATTCCTTTGTCAATCGGATCACGGATATAGCTCATCAATTCAGACACCCGTTGCCAAATCAGCCCGGTTTCGCCCGGGTTCGCGCCAAACAGAGGCACTTCCGCATGCTTGCTGTCGAGATAGGACATAACCGCGATTGTCTCGTAAATTACCGTGTCCTCGTCGCGCAGAACAGGAACTTTCCCGCGTGGGTTCAACGCCAGGTATTCCGGCGATTTGTGCTCGCGTTTCCCGACATCCAACCGGTGTGATTCAAAATCCAGCCCCTTGACGGCCATCGCAAACATCGCAGCCCAGGCATAGGGGCTGCCGCTGATCCAGTATAATTTGTAAGTCATGTTAACCTCGCTTTGATTTTCACAGATTGACCAAACAGGATGGCCCGCTCCGCCTCGCTTGGCGCAGTGCCGCTCCTGTATTCTTTCCCGAGTGCGACACCTTTCTGGACAGCCGACCGGACCTTGATCGTATTTCGCCATCTGGAAACCGAGGGAAACTCGTCAAGAGACCGGCCAAGGGGCTTGGCGATCAAAACCCAGGGCCAGCAGATCATGTCCGCGATTGAATATTCGTCGCCAAGGACGAATTCCCGCGTCTCCAGGCGCCTCTCCAGTACCCCCAGGCAACGATCAAATTCGTTTGCGTACCGCGTTTCGGAATAGACGTGATCGCCTTGTGCATAATTGATAAAGTGACTGAGCTGACCCGCCATGGGGCCTTGATTGCCGGTTTGCCAAAACAACCACTCCATGGCCTCTTTCCGGCCGTTCGGATTGTTCGGTACAAAACGCCCGTGTTTTTCGGCCAGATAGAAAAGGATCGCACCGGATTCAAAAACCGTCGTCGGCTGACCGGACCCTCCATGGTCAACAATCGCTGGCATGCGGCTGTTCGGGCTGACCGCCATGAAATCGGGCGAAAACTGATCGCCCTTTCCGATATTGAGCGGGGTCACTTTATAGGCTGCGCCCAACTCCTCAAGCATAATGGCTACCTTCCACCCATTGGGCGTCGGCCAATAATAGAAATCAATCATGATACAGCTCCGGCCCGACAATCTCGTCAGCGAAATGAGTGGGCTTGCGCGGTCGCCGGTCCACCTCAAGATTGAAAATATCGGGGCGGCCATAATGGCCCGCAACATCAAGTGTTTTTCGCGACCGGCGCGAAGATTCAGTGTCTATGGTTTCGTACAAAATGTCTTTCTTTTCGTGCAGCGGACCTGCCACAACACCGCCGAATGGTCTGACAACCAAGGCGCCACCGGGACACAGCCATTCGTCTTCGGCGTTAAACAATAGGTTGCGGTCCGGGACGTCCACGGGAACATCGTTCCCCTGCACTGCCATAGCGACCGACAGGACCCAACACCCGCCCTCGCGTGCGACGTGATTCATTGAAGCAACCCAGGTTTCGCCATGATCCCAGGTCGGTGCAATATATATCTCAATGTTCTGCGAAAAGAGGGCATGGCGTGCCAGCGGCATGTAATTTTCCCAGCAAATGAGGCCGCCAATGCGGCCGACAGCCGTGTCTACAACACGAAGACCGCCAGCATCTCCCTGTCCCCACACCATGCGCTCGGGATTGGTCAGCACGAGTTTGCGGTGGCGGTTCAGAATTTTACCATCGGAGTCGATCGTGACCACCGTGTTAAAGAGCGTCGTCCCGCTGAATTCAGAATCGATTTCGTTGATGCCGATGACGACGACAATCCCATGCTCCGCCGCCGCACTGCGAACGGCGTCCAGCCCGCCTGTTCGGAGGTCAACTGCATTTTGACGCAACACCGCATGAATTTTGTTGCAGGTCGACATGTCCGCACCCGGCCTCAATTGCCAGATCCACACCGGATATCCAGGCAGGAACGCCTCAGGGAAAACAACCAGTCGCGCACCCTTTGCGGCTGCAATTTTCATCAACTCGACGGTTCGCCGCAGCGAACCTTCAAGATCCAGGAAAATAGGAGACTCCTGGACGAGCGCGACCTCGACTGTCATCGCAATCTCCCGAATGTGTATTTGCGGGTCAAACTACGATTTCTTCGGCGCGCAACTTTTCGATTTCAGCCGAGTCAGCACCAAGCTCGACTAGAATCTCGTCCGTATGCTCTCCCAAACCGGGCGCTGGACGGCGAATTTCGCTTGGGGTCAGGTCCATAATTTCCGGGGGACGCGGTTGGCGCATCTCGCCTCCTACCGGATGCCGGCTCTCGATCAGGATCTGGTTCTCGATCACCTGTTCGTTCTCATGAAGGACTTCACGTTCAACAACCGGCGCACAGGGCACGTCCGCCGCCTCCAGCAGATCCAGCCAAACCTTACTTGTCCGCGCCAGGAGCGCCTCCTGCATCAGCTCAAGACGCTCCGGCGCATATTGCATGCGACTTGCCGGCGTCTTGAAACGTTCATCTTCCAGGAATTCGGGACGTTCCAGGACTCCGCACAGGTTTTTCCATTCCAAATCAGAGTTTGCGCCGCAAGTAATAAAACCATCCGCGGTTTTGAAAACCAAGTCCTGCGCAATACGTGCCTTGCGTGACGCGGTCCCCTGCCCCACCCATGTGTGCCCTGACATGCCCTCCGGCCAATGAAAGGCAATCACGCTATCCAGCATCGAAACACGAACGTGCTGACCTTGACCCGTGCGCTCGCGCGAGAAAAGCGCGGCGCCGATCGCCTGCGCCGCAGTCATGCCCGTGATCTTGTCAGGAATTACGAGCCGGACCATCCCGGGTCTACCGGTACCGGCATCCGCCTGAATGGAAGCCAGACCCGAGAGGGCCTGCACAACAGGGTCGTAGCCCTTTTTATCGGCGTAATGACCGGTCGCCCCAAACCCACTGATCGATACATAGATGAGATCAGGCTTCACGGCCCGCAAAGATTCTTCATCGATACCTATCCTCTTTGCCGCACCGGGGCGAAAGTTCTGGATGAATACATCAGCCGTGGAGACCAGCTTTTTCATCCATTCCACACCTTCGGACTTTTTTAGGTCGAGGGCGATTGACCGCTTGTTGCGGTTGATATTCGCAAAAATGGACGAGAATCCGCTGCGTGATGGACCCATAATCCTCACGACATCGCCGCCACGCGGCACTTCAACCTTGATTACATCGGCCCCCTGATCGCCCAGAATTCGCGCCGCGATCGGCCCGGCAAGCATCATGGTCGCCTCGACGATGCGAACACCATCCATTGATCCTGTCATATTTCTATCCTTGTTATTTTGGGAACCAGCCGGCGATCGATCAATTGATGATCATGAATCCGCGTTGCGACTTGTCTTCCCCCAGGGTCTCGGGAATCAGAGGAACACCCATTTCTCCAAGCACCTTGCGGTGGTCATTCGGCATCGTCGTCACAAGCACATCCTCGTAAGGACCAAGCTTTTTCAAACTGTCGATCTCCAGAACCCTGTCGGCGAACGCGAGCGAAATTGGCCAGCGGTCTTCGTCAGGCCGGAAATCAACAAAGGACGCGTTGCGAAAATGGTTGGCAATCGCGATGTCCGGGACGCAGACATGCCCAAATAGAAAGCCTTCTTTGGGAAGAATAGTTTCCAGATAGTCCAGAATGTGGGGGATTTCTTCAGTCTTTGCGCGCTCCACCACCTTCTCGTTAGGATCTTCACCCCACATAAGTGGGTTGATGGTGAACTGGTTAAACAGGTGCCAACTAAACACCTCCTGCATCCGTGTATCAGCGAATTCCTCGATCCAGCGGGCGCGGGCGCGATCAACAGGGTTGGTTGGGTAGACCGGGGGATTTGGATAACGTTCATCAAGGTATTCACAAACGACGGTTGAATCGGAAACAGTGATGTCGTCGTCAATCATAAGAGGTATTCTGCGCACAGGGCTCAGTTCTCCGAATGCATCCCCGCCCATGAAAGCGATGATGGGGTCGATTTCGTAGGGGATATCTTTCAGGTCGAGAACGGCAAGCGCTTTCCGGACCATCGGTGAAAGAAAGCTTCCAACTATCTTGACCGGATGCTTGATCGGCGACTGTTCTGAATGCATATCATTGTCCTCAGATGCTGCTATCATTATATACCGAATGGTACAATTAAATTTTCAACCGTCAACCTTTAATGTACTCATCGGTACAAATAATTTTTAATCCGGTACAAAATGGCCGGAGCTAACCTGGTTCTTGCTGAAATATTTCTGACATTGCCGATCCCGGGTTGCTACGGGGAAACCGGAATCGGCGGAATGGCGAAGCAGCAACGAAATTCATTCGCCTGACGTTGCGTATCTCAAAATACGCAACTTAGTATAATCTCAAACCTTCAGCTTATGCAGGATTCGTTTCGATGCGTTCACGTTATTGCCAAATAAAGGAATATATTTTACTAATCGGTACAGTAAAATGTCCTGACCATGTGTTGACGCCGTTGTGCTGGCCGGCGCAGTACGCAAATTTAAGGGCTGAGAACAGGAAAGCGAGAGAACAACGATGACCAGAACAAAGGGCTTTGATGTGGATCAGGCTCTTGAAGCAGCTGAGCACCAATTCTGGGCGCAGGGCTACGAGGGCACATCGATGCAGGATCTTGAACAATCAATGGGTCTCAAGAGGACTAGCATCTACAACGCTTTTGGCAACAAGCGCGCTTTGTATATGAAAGCTCTGGATCGCTACAAAAGACATAAACTGACACGTTATCTGAACGCAATTTCACAAGCCCCGACCGCGGAATTAGCGATACAATCGGCGCTGAACGAAGCCATCGAACTTCACTTCAACCCATCAAACCCCGGCGGCTGCATGATTGTCCTGTCTCTACTTGAAAACAACCAGCACGACGCCGAAACCAATGCAATTCTTGAGCGCGCGGTGAACAGTTTAAGACTGGCGTTAAAAAAGCGATTTCGCAAAGCTGTTCGTGATGGCGAAATCCCGCCTGGCACGCATTGTTCGTCCAAGGCTGACGAGGTCGTCGCATTGATCACAGGAATTATCGTTATGGCCAAGGCTAGCGTTCCCGAGCGGCAATTGAGAGAGTTTTCAAAAAGAGTCACTATTCAATAGTACGCCACAACAGGCCCGCGTTAATTTGCGGTGCGGCGTATCCAGTCGGAAATAGCCAACCCAATAGCATTGGGGTGATCTTCCTGCAGATAGTGTAGCCCTTGGCCAACATAATGAGTTTCAATATTGTTGTACTTCTCAACAATCACCGGGACCAATTCGGGCGGGCACATGATACCGGGTGACCCGTACAACAGAAGAAACGGGATAGATGTTTCATCGATAAACGTGCTAATTTTTGACATCGCTTCAACCATGCCCTCTGGCTTGCCGGCCACCGGAATCTCACGCGGCCAGGCCAGCAATGGTTTACGCGCTTCCCTGGAAATATAAGGCGCCCTGTAGGCATTCATCTCTTCTTCGGTCAATGTCCGGTTTATTGAACCGGGCAGCACCTGCTCAATGAACATATTATTATCAAGTATCATGGTCTCACCCTGTCCGGGTGTTTTGAAACCATTGAATACTTCTGCCCCTTCCTGCCCCATCACATCAAAACTCGGCATCGGAAGCGCGGGTGGAACCGCACCCTCCATAAAGGCGATACGTCTCACATTTCCCTCATGCTGACGTGCATATTCAAAACCAAGCGTGGTCCCCCAATCATGGAGAATCAGCGTAACGTTTTCCAATCCAAGTTGTGCAATGAAGGCTTCAACATAGCTGAAATGATCGGCAAAACTATAGCTTAAATCAGGTTTGTCCGACTGCCCCATCCCGATAAGGTCCAGCGCAATTACCCGGCCAGAATTTTCGACCAGCGGGATCACATTCCGCCACAAATAGCTTGAAGTCGGATTCCCGTGAATGAACAGTATTGGGTCTCCCTCGCCAATATCAACATAATGCATCCTTGAAGACAGGACTTCGATAAATCTGCTTTTAAACGGAAAATCCGCTGAGATTTCGGGTTGAGGAAGTTTGTTTGTTACGTGTTCAGTCATAGCTTTAACGCCCTTGATGAGAAATTACGTTTGCTGCTTGATCCTCTTTCCCGCGAGCAGGAGTACATTCGACCGCAAATCAAATGAGATTTTCCAGGCAAGACTATTCCGGTCAGATCAAATTCAGCCCCAACATAAGTCCATAGAAAAATGCAAAAAGAGACACCAGTCCTACGCCCCACAGGATACTGCGAACTACCGGGGCCCCTGATACATAGATGAAAGGAAATACAATCCGCGTTACGAGGTACGTTTCGGCTGCATACAGTGTCCAGTCATTCGAAATACCGGCATACACCGCAAAAACAACCAAAGGTGTAAACATCATCAAACCCTCAACGTTGTTTCTTACGTTGCGGTCCAACCTGCCTGCCACTAGGCCCTCTTTCGGTTTGTCGCGTGCTGACAGCCAAAACTTGATGCCATGGCGAAAAATCATGTGTATGGCTTGAACCTGGAGCGAGAAAACCAATATCACGCCACAACCCAGTAACGCCCATAACTCAACGGGTATATTCATCATTTCTTCCTCTCTTTGGAACTAGATTTGTCCTGGCCGGTGGGGGCAATTAGCCACCCGGATATCCGCTTGACCGCGGCATAGGAAGCCCATCCGGCTACCTGGATAAGAGCTTTGTCGCCCTCATGAAATTGTCGAAATTCGCGGACAATTTTCTTGTCCACTTGCCAGGATGCACGGGCCGCCAGGATCGCCAGCCTGGCGGAAGGTTGAAGCTTTTTATCCAGCGGCTGAACCAGGTTTTCCAACCAACCACGTCCCAGTTCAACCTGTTCACCATTCCAGGTGTTCAGATGGGAACGCACAAGTTCCTGAACTTCCTTGGGCACAGCCTCATCGCCAGCCATTTCAGCAGCATGTGAAAACCGGAGAAGTCCGCCGGCGACATGAGGGTTCGAGTGCGCCCACGAAAATTCTTCAGGAAGCACCGCATCGTCGGCTTCCATAATAAAATCACCCGGCTCCCCGTCCAGTTTAACGATACGTCTGCCAAAGAATCTAAGAGACGCACGCGAAAAGGCCCGCATGAATTTACTGCCTGCGGCAGGCATCGGCATAGGCGCCCTATCAAGAAAGATGTTGACCATACGATTGGTGTAGTGGAAGCAGATCGCTGTCCCGAAAATCTGGGGAATATCGGCAGCCGAAATTTGTGGATTCTGCAGTAATGGAGATCCGGGTTCGAGAGTGGCGAGGGCCCACTTATAAGCACGATCTATTGGCGAATTGTCATTGGCAGATTTTTTCTTTGATAGTGGATGACCACCATTAGCGCTTGCGTGCATCGCGGTATGCACATCAACACAATACGGACACTCGTTGAGTTGGGACACAGCAGCGGCAACGGCTTCGCGCATGGCCCGCCCATCGGCGTTGATTATGAAACACTCTCGCGTTGCGCTCCAGACGCCCGCCATTAATAATTGGTCGGGAGAATGTAACGTTATAGGAGGCGCTGCCTGAAACTCCCGGCCGGCCTGATCGAACACTCGCTCGGCAAGCGGATCATTTGTGTAAAGGTCGGGTCGCTTTATATGGCGAATCGTGAAGGGCGCAACCTTGCGAAACAACTGGTTTTCGACATTCTCGATGAGCATTTACAGCCCTCCTTTCGTAGCTCAATGTCAGTTGTTGTACGGAGACCCAGATCGACAGGTCATCCCATACCAACCTGGTTTCCAATAATAGTTCTCTTGAAAGTGCTGCCTGCGGGAGTCGATTATATACTGATTGGTACAATATGACAGGTGAAGGAACATGTCAATTAATTTTTACCATTCGGTACAGAATATAAACAGACACATGTAGGGCGTTGTCAGAGGAAAAATTTATATGCGAGCCTAACCGCATATTGAATAGCCCCCAGGGCTTTGCTCTGAGACCAAAGGACGGACACCGGAGTATTTTCTCACCATTTTCTTCGAAAAAGTGAATTAATCTCGCTTTTGGTAATTTAAAATCCTTGCATCCGCTGGTTTGTGGCAGCATTTGTGATGCATGGCTCAAAAACCCCACATCGAAGAAACAACGACCTTGAGCGGCGAGACTAACGACAACAATTGCGCTGCCAGTAGTTCACAAATAAAAAGTAAGGTCGGTCGGCCAAAGGGCAGTTCCCGGTTTAGCGAAAGTGATCGCTATATTCTTGTAAAAACCGCTGAGGCGATTGTCCGTGACTCCGACCTAAAGCCAACGGCCTATTTTCGTCGTCTCGGGATATCGGAAGAAAACGATATTCGGCGGTTGCAGACCAAATGGCGGAGGACAAAAGCCGAGTTTCTGAGGGCAGCACAGCTTGACTATGACGCCCAACTGGAACTCGGATTGTTTGGTGGGCTAAAAAGGGGCTTCCTGTTTATTGGGGAACTGGTGGACGCCTTTACCGGTTCGGAGGTTATGCAGGCCATTCGTGAGAGCCAGAACCGGGCCGCCCGGGTCCATGCCGCTCACAAGAAATTGGGCCTATATAACGAAGGACCGGTCGACCCCGGTGATCTGGATCAGGTGAATGAGGCGCTGGCACGATTTGAAGCACGACCATATATCGATAACAAGTCGCTTACAGATGATCTTCCAGAGGTGACTTTGGCAGAACTTTCACCATCGGCCAAGATGTATATCAGTGCAGTGTTGCTCCACGAATTAAGCCTACAGGC
>JAJFIM010000448.1 GCA_021774995.1 Alphaproteobacteria bacterium
TGCCGGATTGGACAGTTTCTCCAAGTGCCGCAAACCAACGAGTAATTAGGCCTTCTGCGAGCCCGCTACCTAGAAGCGGGCATTTAATTTCCGTTTTTCCGGAAGAATATGTTGGAATTTCGGAAATATTAGCCATCGCTGAAAAACTCAATTTGATAAGGTAAGAAGGACGTTATTGTACTGTCAGCAGATCTTGGTGCAAGGACACTTTATTGTGTTTTTGGTAAATATGTCGGAGGCTTTTAGTTCCTCCGTACGGCCTGCGCTGATGATGCCAAGCGGCATCTCATGCTTTGCCGTAGACACGCCAGGCCGCCAGCGGAACAGGGGTTTTACGGTATGTGGTTTGCCGTGGGCTTGTGGTGACCTGGTTGTTTGTATACGTTGGTGTCGTTTTTAGGGCGCACTTATGGGTTTGAAAGCAACAAACCCGCGCAGCCCTGCCAAAAAGGTCGGTATGGCTATCTACAGCCTGAACCACAAAGCGCTCGGCAAGACCCGTCAAAAGCAAGCTTTGACGGCCGGAGCGCATTGCCGGTACATCACCAGAGCCAAGGCCTGCACGCACGTTATGAGCAGGCACATGCCGAGCGATGCCAGTAAGGCCAAGGCCTGGATAGAGCAGCAAGAGAAGAGCGACCGGAAGAACGCTCGCGTTTGTGACAAGGTGATGCTGGCGCTACCCAAGGAGTTGACGGCCGAGCAGCAGCACGGGCTGGTCAAGGACTTCGCCGAAGACATCACCCAGGGCAGGGTGCCCTGGCTTGCGGCATTCCATACTCAGGGTAAAGACGAGCACAATCCCCATTGCCACATGGTCATTCGCGACCGTGACCACGAGACCGGCCGCCGCGTGCTCTACACATCGGCGGGGCCGAAGGAGCGTAAGCAATTTGCCAAGAAGGGCATCAGCACCTTGCGCACCCAGGACATGCGCGAAACTTGGGCGGAGCACGCCAATCAGGCCTTGGAAAAGGCAGGCAGCCAGGAACGCATTGACCACCGGAGCCTGAAAGACCAGGAGCAAGAGCGGGAACCAACTATCCACGAGGGAGTACGCGCTCGACAACTTGATGCCAAAGGTATCCGGCCGCGTTCGCGTGAGCGGCGCTTTTACAATGGCATTGGTGCCCGCCGACAGAAGACACGTCAGGTTGATTATCGTCGTATCGATCGCGGCCGTACCCGCCAGGAAGTGAACGCTGATATTCGGCTGGTCCAATCGGCCGAGGTGGACGCTCGCGCCGCAGCTCAAAAGGAGGTCGTTGGAGAACGAACCCAGGAGACCTGGCGGCGGTACGCTGATTATATCAAACAGCGTAAAGGCGAGCAGTCCGAAGAGATGGACAGGTTCCGGCAACGGCTAAGGGACTGGGGTTCAGACTGGGAACCATAAAGAGTTGAAATTTTCTGCCAACGTCCAATAATGGTCGTATGGAATATGCAGCTATTTTGGATGAGGATGGTTTTGAACCTGGGCAAAAAGAAGAGCTATTTGCTGACCTAGAGCGGTGCCGTAAGGCTATTGCCAAGATGAAAAGCCGGATTACAAAATATCAGGATTGGGCTAGCCGGACTGACCGTTATCCAGGCGATTTTATTGAAGACTGCCTTCAAGGAGTTGAAGAGTGCCGTCGGCTTATTCGGAATCTGCAACGCGAAGAGCATTTTATATATAGCACTTTGGCTGACCCCTATTGCCACACTTATCCCTGTTAGGGAGGATTGATTGTCCCAAAAGAAAATTGAAGCTCTCCGGGCAGAGCTAAAACGCTGTGAAAATCAGGTTGGATTTCATGAAGCGCAATATGAGCGGATAGCCAAACATATTTCTGCAAATGACGCTGATGAAAATTTGGTTAGGCAAGACCAAGAACAGCAGCGTTGGCACAATGAAGAACGGGTGCGGCACCATAAACAGATGGTTGGCCTAAAGACAAAGGTAGCCAACTTAGAAGACGAGTTATCTTCTGATAAAAGGGATGCAGAGCGCACCGCTAAACAGCAAAAACTTGAGGAAGCGCAGGAGCAGAAGGCTGCTCAGCAGGCAGAAATTAAGGGCGAGCCAAAGGCAGCGTGCGAATTAAAGCCGGTAAAAAAAGCTGCTTCAAAAAAAAGCGAATCGAAACAAAATAAGTATCAGGCCTACCTGGATGAGCACCACCGCAAAAAGGTGCAGCAGGCATTGCACGACCCGTCTATGTCTCCGGAGGAACGAAGAAAAGCCTTGGACGATGAATGGGAGCCAGAATGATTAAGGGGGCTTGCGCCCCCTTTCATCATCCTTCCAATCTCGGCGCAAATTCGCGCAAGATGTGTTCGTGCCTTTCGCTCACAGAGCGAGCGGCATTGTTCACCGACTTGCGGAGCCTATCAGCCTGCCCCTGGAGCTGCGCGGCCAGGTCAAAGATTTCTTCATCTTCGGCTTGCTTCGCAAAGCCTTCCAGAAGGTTGGCTTTCTTGGTCGCGCGGTCATAGCGGCGCTGGCAGAAAGCCCGATTGTCAGCAAGTGTTTCGTGGGAAATGTGCATGGTGTTTTACCCCTGATGTTTCGGATTGATTTTCCGAAGGGGTATGGGGTGCAGCGCAAATTACGACTGACAGTTGCGGTCGCAACGGTCCTTGAATTTTCCGATTTTATCACTACGTGTACAGGAAGATTTTCAGGAACAGTCGTGGCGATGAAGGCGTGCCCGTGGGCTGTAGTAAACCCTAAAGATGCCTTCACTCGCTGGCTTTCTGTGCGGAGACGACTGCTTTAAGAGTCCCCGTACATGGGAAAAGGAATTGCCTCATGGCTATTTTCGATCTCAGAGCCAGCAGGTCTTCTAGCGGTGCCATCCGTTTGGGATTGAGGGTAACTTTTTTGTTGCCGCTCTGGTTCTGGGGAATGCCTGCCGAATAGGCCTGAAACCCTCGCTTAACGGCGGGGGTTTTTTATTTATCCAGGGGCTTCCCGAATGAATAATTATTGGGTGCCATGCACCCCTGCCATGTGGCGAACATGGGGGTAGCAACTGCAAGTGGGTTTGGTGCGGGCGCAACGCAGTGAGCCACGGCCGCTTGCGGGCGCGAGGGGCAACGCCCCTTAGCAATAGAAGGAAAAAATATGTCGGCATTATTGCGAAGAAAAAGCCCGGCACGATGTGCCGAGCTTATTAAGTAACATTTAGGGCGATTATCAGAAACTCGCGGACGCAGTTTGTTTTATGCGACCCGTTTCACCGGCGTTCCCTGTGACCTTTACCGGTGTGTTGTCTTCATCATTTGTTTTCACGATGGAAATAGGCGATGGCGTCGGCTCGATATCTATCAGCAAATTTAATGCCGCCGGTATCGCGTCTCCTGGGTCCATGACGTAGAACTCTGCACCGTCAATCAGCCGTTCAACCAACGCCTCATAGGTGAGTAGCGCTCGTTTAATCACTTCAGTGTCTGAAGATGCATTGGTGTATTCTGCCAGACTTGAAAGTCGGGCGGAGTCGCGTTCTGATAACCCTATATTTAAACGCTTAACACCGGCTTTGTTGCGAGAAATTTTCCTCATTGAAAATGCTCCTGTAAGATTGCGCGCACGAAAATAGGATAAAGATGGTTCTTTATATGCGCTTATAGCGCACAAATTATACACGATATTCAGTATTTTACAATGAAAAAATGCAAATTTTTTATGATTGTACGCGAAAAACACCCATGTCTACCATGGATGTTTTGCCAGTCGTGGTGCTAATTTACTAGCAGACTCGTCGCAATTGAGGGTAGCGTTGCAACAAGTGCAATGATCAACGTGATCAAAATATATTGCCGTACGGTCAACGCGGGAATTTCTGTAATCTGAAATTCATCTTTGATATTTAAGGATTTTTCTGCAATGTGTGGAGAAAGCTTGCTGTTTTCTGAGTTGGGAAATTCGAATTCTGAATCCGCAACAATCAAATCACGACCATCGCGTGTCTCGCGATCTTTTGTGTGTTCAGCAATGTTTACTATCTTTGACATTGTTGGTCTTCCCTGGGTTAATTCACAAGATTCAGGTCCACCACACAAAGTCATTACCATGATTCTGCCATCAATAAAAGCGAAAAAATGCGCATTTAATAAATTTTTAAGCGTATTATTGTTTTATGCCATGAAAAGCGGACATATTGTCTCTTATTCTACTATTGAAGCGTAAAAACCGAGCATGCTTGGGGACGTGCCGCCCCTTTGCGGCTGCCAAGAAATCACCATGAGCTGATATCCGATGTCCAGGCCGGTCGGATTTAGGTCGTGCGTGGAGGGCACTGTGGCGCGTTCCCAGGTGACGCGGTATCCGGCTTTTGAGAGTAGTTTCTCCAGTTCAGCAGCCGCGTTAGTGCCATGCATATCAACAAGCCGTTTTTGCTGAACGTGCCAGGCTTCAAAGCCCTGGCCAGCAAGCTCGCGGATTTTGTCAAATACCGCTTTGTAGCCGTTGTCCGCGTCGAGGGCTTCACGAGCATATTCTTCGCGACCATGTTTTGCTAGCTCGCGCGCTTTACCGGCTTTGCTTGGTGCCATGGTCAGCCCCCCAAATATATTTTGGTGATGTCTATGCGATTGTGACCAAGCTCTTGCGCCAACTCGCGCCGGGCATCGCGGTCAATCGCAAATTCCCTATGCGTCATTTGCTCCGGTGACTTGCCGCCCTTGGCGGGGCACGTCCAGCCGGTCATTTGCTGGTAGCGCCATTGCGCCCAGCCGTGGCGCAGGCCGTGATTGTTGTTCAATCCGGCATCCAGGGTTTGCTTGTCATAGACCCAGGCTTGCTGGATATAATTTCGGTCATCAGGGATGAGCGAACCGTCGCCTGCCAGCTCGGCAACTCTGTCCAGGATTTCGCGTTGCTTGGGGTGCGTTATGGGGATTTCCCTATAGCGACCGCCTTTTGTCCAGGCTGGTTTCAGAGACAGATGGTCGCCCTTGTCGCCCAACACGGGCATAAACTTTATGGCTTCTTCCTTGCGCAGGCCGAAAGCCGCCTGAAGCTCCAGGGAAGCCGCTACGCGCTCATCCTGGATTTGGGATAGTTTCTCACGGTCAAGTGCCTTGCCGCGCGCCTGTGGCGCTTCTCGCGACCCAATTCCATAAGCTTCGTTGGTACGGGCAACCACAGAGGCCTTGTTGACCTTTGCCGCCCACCAGCGCACCGCGCCCATGAGGTTTTTCATGCGGCCTTTTGAGAGGCCTCCAGCGTTCCAATTGCTGGTGAGTAAATCTATATGCTTTGGCTTCAATGAACGCGCCGACGCCAAGGCATAGCCCGCGGCTTTCAGCTCGCGCGCCATGCCCTGCAACATGCGTTTCCGGTTCGCCTGGGTGGCGTGTGAGCCATCCCGGTTTGACCGGCACATTTGTTTTAAGTCGTACGCCAATGCGTCCATTGTTTGCCTTTCTGTGTTATCCTGGTGAGTGTTAATGGCCTGCCGCCGTGCTCGTAGCATCGGTCGGCTCGCAGCATGACTTGTCACGCGGCGCAGAGAGCCAGGTTACTAGGTGGTACTCGTTATTCTGGTTATTCCTTTCTCCTGTTCTAAGGGTCTACAGTCTCACAATCGCGGCCTTTCCACCGCGCGTCGTTTCACGGTTTTGGGCTTGGTGCGAAGTTAAATTCTCTGTTTGCCTCCTTGGGCACCGTGCGTCGTTTCCGTAGGTCGTACCGCAGCGGTTGGAGCGTTCCGGCTGGTTAGCCGCCCTGCCCCTTTTGTTCGTCGTATCATCGTACTTTCCTTTGCTTGTTGAATGGTAGGTGCGCGTAAGGCGCAGGTGTTTCGCCACGTGTGTGCTGCACTTGGAACAGCACGCGCCTGGCACCTATTTATGCCGTCGCGTTTCAATCCCGCCTGACTGTTTGGCTGACATTGCTATTTGCCAATCCAGGCATTGAGCCTGGATTGGCAAAGCGTGCGAGATTGTCCGCTTGGACAATCCGCCGTCACTACGGAAAAATTATTCTCCGTAGTGACGGCGTTTGCACGCATGGGGATACTCTCGGCCGCTTCCCAAACCCCTTGGTCAATGGCTGCCAGCAGCCATCCGAAATCAGGCTTTGGTCTGTTTCGGCTTTTTTATGGTGCCGGCGATGTCGCCGGCACATTCCGACCAGCGTAGAAAGCATGCTCAAACAAGAAAAACCCCACCGATTTGGTGAGGTTTTCTCTAATTTACGATTTAGATTTTTCCAATAATTTGCAAAAATATGAGAATCCATAAAATTGAAAAATTGATTTTTAGAACTAAAGAAAACTCCATTTTCTCACCGCCTTTCTGGTTGTGAAGGAAAACTTTCCTTACTCTTTATGTATCAATCGGGATGATTCAATTGGCGTTGCGTAGGGTAGATGGTCTAAGACCAATCAACAGGTATTGGGCCATCTACACTCGTTAATGACAGAAACCCAGATTCAAAAATTTTAATCATTTCCAAGAAGTCCAACAGGCCCTTAACCGGACGCTCTAATTCAAACTTCAGATCGCCATCATCATCAACAAGTACGCGACACCCAAAAAGACCCTGCTCTGTTAAAAATTTCCCTATTTTTGGTATTTGATCAACCAAAGTTCCTCCACCAAATATGTAGGCATTGAGGCAGGTCATGTTGTTATAATTGCCGTCAAATATAACTGAATATTTAAAACCATTTCGCGTGGTTACTCTAAAAAGACTGCATTGAGGCCGCTGAGGAATTTCCTCAAATTCTACATTATTCATTTCCAATGCACTCCGAACTGTCTCAAAAAGTTCCATAACCAATGTCCGTTCGTAACAATAATAATCTCAATCGTTTATCCAATTTTGAGCTTTTTTAAAAGTTGAAAAGCCGCAGGTTTTTACAATGATATTCTAAGGGGCGTTGCCCCTCGCGTCTGCAAATCTCTGTAGGGGCTTCTATGGAAGCCGTGTGATGATTGAGCACATTCGTGCCCAAACTTTATATCAGCCCTCACTTGGCCGGTGTTTTTGTAATTGTGTCTGTCGTCTAGGGCAATCTCCTGTCGCCCCCCTTTCCGGCTCTTAATCTCTCACACCTGCCACGGCCACGAACATCTGCCAAGGCCCGCTTGCAGCGCCTTCGGTAAAGGCCAGCAGATAACCGCTTACCCGTGCCTTATCGGGGCGAGAGAGCCGCATAGGGTGGCTTCAATACAGGAGAGAAAAATGCCCAAGAAAAGAACAGACGATACTTATTACACCCTCTACACCGTCAAAGAACGTGAGGGGAAAGACAATATTTGGACGCGCATTGGTGCGGCCTTCCCGCACAAAAACGGCTTCGGTTTCAATATCCGCCTCAATGCTCTGCCGACAGACGGCGACATTGTTGCACTTGACCAAGCCCATTACGGCAACAGCAAATAATTTGCCGAAACGCTCATTGACCCGCCCTAATGGGCGGGTCAATTCGGATAGGTTGCGATTTGCGATGAATTTTTGAAACGGTCTACGTCTATGGCATATCATACCAGTCGCTACAGTTAAATCCGCCGCCCGACCCGTGAGCAAACTGACACCGCCGTGCTTTGTTATTGCTTATCATCCACATCACTTCAGTTCCGTTACTATGCACCCCCACAGCAACTTGAGTAGTATGATTGCTGGCGTTAGATACTTCATAATTTTGGAAAAATAATACTCCCGCAACAAAGACAAAAAATGCGAAAAACGTTGTTGTCCATTTCATATATTGCATGATTTTCTCCATATATTGAAACCAAAGCACTATAGAAATAATATCCAATTATGCAAGTTTGCAGCGTTATTCTAAGGGGCGTTGCCCCTCGCGCCCGCAAGGGGTTTCCCCAACCTTCCGCGCTCTGCTTGTGCAGGCTGGGCGATACCCCTCCCCTTGCACTTGCTACCCCCACATTCGCCATTTGGCAGGGTTTCGGGGGTGAAACCTTTTTTTGAAGAACCAGAATTCAGATGGATGCCTAATTGTTAGGCAAGGTGCTTGTCAGTTGTTGTCTTTTATGACAACATATAAGCAATGGAACGGAAAATATCATGGATAAAAGCCGCAGAACGGGGATTTCTGAAATTTCCCGAACGTGTGCAACTTCAAATGGGAAGGGCTCTTCACATTGCGGCATTAGGCCAAAAGGCCGATATTGCAAAGCCAATGAAAGGTTTGGGTGCTGGTGTTTTTGAGGTGCGTGTTGCGTATCGCACAGATGCCTACCGTACGGTTTACGCCGTTAAACTAGGCAAGGATGTCTATGTTATCCATGCTTTTCAAAAGCGTTCCAGCATGGGCATCAAAACGCCACTGAAAGAAGTGGACGTTATCAAAACCCGTCTGAAAAGACTAAAGGAGGAATTGCGATGAGTGATGAAAAAATGGAAATTGTAAAAGGAAGCGGCAATATCTTTCGGGATTTTGGCCACGCTAACCCTGACATTGAATTAATGAAAGCGACCCTTGCAGCAGAAATTATCAGAGTGATTGACGAGCGCAAATTGAGTGTGCGCAAAGCAGGAAAAGTTGCAGAGGTGCAGTATGCCGATATTTCACGAGTGCGGAATGCCGATTTAGATAAGTTCACCGTGGACTGGCTGGCAAAAGTGTTCAATCGGCTTGAGCCAAAAGTTGAGGTGGGTTTGACCTTCTCTGAACGTTCTTTGGGAACACCAGCAGCGGCTTATTGAGCGATATGAAGGGGGTGCAATAGATGAATGCGTCACGGTTACTGGAGATTATAAATCTTCTAATAAAGGAAGAAGCTAAATCAGATATTCAAGGCAAATTGAACGACCTGAATACGCATCTAGCAAATTTGGTAAGTCAGCCCGCAGACCCGACTCATCAAAAAGCGCTTTCAAGCTCAATTAAAAAATTAGAACAAACTATCCAAAATACGGTCGATTATCTCCAGCCAGCCCAGATAAAATTGCTGGAGGAAATAGGTGCGGATGAATATTTTATTTCAGATATGCCCGCAAGAATTACGAGTTTGGTCAACGAGAATTTAGCCGCACCTGCCGTTGCGCAACAGGAATTGACGGAGTTTATCCAAGCTCGTCAGGCTTATATCCAGAAATTGAATCAACTTAGCGAAAACCTCAAAGATATGGGAGTAACGGTTAGCAGTCTTGAAGAAGGGAAGGCAGAAATAGGGTTCTCGTTGCCCAGAGAACTTTTTGAAAATAATTTTGAAAACCTCATCTCCGAATTGGAGGTTATTAAGCGTATAATCAGAGCATTTTCGGAAGCCACAACAGGCTCGGTTGAAATTATTGAAGTTCGTCAAATTTCTACCTCTGACCCGCTCATCTTTTTGGGGTTAGACATAAGCGTTATTGTGGCATTGGGTGGAGCTGTAACATGGGCTTTGCTTACATGGGAACAAGTGGAAAAAATTCGGAAAATTAGGTTGGAGTCAGCGCAGATTGAGCAATTGCAAGGAGAACCATATGAAGAGATGCTGGATATAACAATTCAGAAGACCATCAAGACGGCCATAGACAATAAAACTGCGGAATTATTAGAAGGCATCGACGAGAAAAGCGGACGAGTTAATGAGCAAGAAACACATATTAAATGGGCACTGGAATCTATAATTGCTCGTGTTGAAAGAGGCATGACAGTGGAAGTTCGAGTATTGCCACCAGCGGATAAAGAGCCTGAAGAAGGGGAGGAAGCTGAAGAGGCATTGCAAGTGTACAGGGAACTGGAAGAGATATCAGGCCAGTTGGTTTTTCCAAAGGTGGAAGGAACCCCAATTTTGGCCTTACCCAGTGAGAAACCAGACAATAAAGATAGGACAACAGCAAAAACAAAAAAATGAAGCGCTGCATAAATCAAGATTTTCGTTACACCTCCCCTGCCCTATTGAAAACAGGGGCTTGGCTGTAACGAAAATCTGTCCCGGATACCCAACCTGGGCGTCCATTGCTTTTTCGTCCTGGTTGTGTCACCTTAAATAGGATTTGGAATTTGGTTTTGCCGCCCGCCGCGAGGCGGTTTTTTTGTATCCGCAATTATATGAAATTGAATTCCCAATTTGTAGTTGGCCGTCAGGCTGTCCCCAACCCCGCCCTACGGCGGGTTTTTTATTGACCAACGAGGTTTATCTAAATCCAGAATGTTCGACAACATTCCGGACTGGATCGAAATTCTCGTCGGTCTCTTGTTTTCACAACTTCCTATTATTTGGATGAAGCGTAGGTCTCGGCCGCGAAAGCGGATGCGTGAACGGCGCTTACACATTCGGTTTGGGAAGTTAGAGGTCAAGAGCTCCCGGCGGGAAGACGACCAGTCTTAGCTCCTCACCAATCCGCAAGCGCATAGGCGTTCAATAGGTGATCGGGAGAGAGGAGTATTGTTGACCATATGAATATATGATAATGTCCTTTATCCTATAATAGATATTTGAGTATACGAGATGATAGAGATGCGCCTGACTGAAGTGATTGCAGATATAGAATTGTTTGAAGCGCTTGAAATCGATGAGCTGGCAATACGCTTGTTACCTTGGATTGCTCGCATGAATAGCGGCAACAGGCAGTTAGCATTAGCTATTCAGCGACTTGAAGAAGAATATCCAGGACGCGGTAGATCAGCCGCAAACCTTGCCCTACGGGAGGCTTGGGCGTGGCTTGAGGGACAGGCATTGCTTATCGAAGCTCCTCAATTTGTATCACCAAATGCGATTAGAATTTTGAGTAGAAAGGCCTCTGCGCTGGCAGACCTGGGGGATGTTCGAGGGGTCCTGAGTGTGCGACGTATTCATAAAGACAATTTGCACCCTGCGATCCGTGAAGATGTATGGGGGCTTTATCATCGCGGGAAGTACGATACGGCTGTATTTGAAGCCATGAAAGCAGTGGAAGTAGCGGTACGCGAAGCTTCAGGGCTGTCTAAGGACATTGGAGTACCGCTGATGCGAAAAGCATTTGATAAGGCTGGCGGTCCGCTGACAGATATGTTGATAGACGAGGGCGAGCGCGAGATGCGAGCGCATCTCTTCGCAGGAGCAATTGGCTCCTATAAAAACCCACAATCACACCGAAATGTTGCGTTGGATGATCCTGATGAAGCAGCAGAAATCATTATGCTGGCCAACCATCTCTTGCGTATCGTCGACTCGAGGAAAAACACATGAATCAAATCATGCTATCCTCGTCTCAATTGCCAGGTCTACTTATTACCTCTGGAGATCAAGCATCGCGCCGCTTTGTCGAGTTTTTCACCGCCAACATCCGCAATGCAAACACGCGCAAGGCCTATGCGCGGGCGGCGGTGGATTTCTTTGCCTGGGCTGATGATCACAGCGTGACCGCCCTGCCCGCCATTCAACCGATCCACGTGGCAACCTGGATTGAGGAACTTGGCCAGACACATTCAGTGCCGACAGTGAAGCTGCGCCTAGCGGCTCTGAAGCATCTATTTGATTGGTTTGTGGTTGGTCAGATTATTCCGGTTAACCCGGCCGCTTCAGTTCGCGGCCCGAAACATTCTGTCCGGCGTGGCAAGACGCCAGTGTTATCACCACAGGAAGCACGGCTGCTCTTGGACAGCATTCCGACAGACAAGATTGCCGGATTGCGCGACCGGGCCCTGATCGGCCTCATGGTCTATTCGTTTGCCCGGATTGGAGCAGCGCTCTCGATGAAGGTGGAGGATGTCTACACCCAGGATCGTCGTCTTTGGGTGCGCCTCCATGAAAAAGGTGGCAAGCGCCATGAGATGCCTTGCCATCACACGCTGGAACAATATCTGCACGAATATATCGAAACAGCAGGGCTCGAAGGCGATGCTAAAGGAGTCTTGTTCCGGACGATCGATCTGCACAGCAAGGAGTTATCGGAAAGGCCCCTGCCCCAGGCCAATGCCTACGCCATGATCCAGCGGCGTGCCCGTGCAGCCGGGATAGATACCCGTGTCTGCTGCCACACTTTCCGGGCGACCGGCATCACCGCATATCTGAAGAATGAAGGCACTTTGGAAAAGGCCGCCCACATGGCCAACCATGCCTCAACACGCACAACCCAGCTTTATGATCGGCGCAGCGATGAGGTTACGCTTGATGAGGTGGAGCGGATTTTGATATGAATAATTTGCATATATAATATATTTTTCGACGTAAAAGGTAGAAATCATTATGGCAGATGAAGTATTGAAACCAACACCAGAGCCTGCACCACCCACCAGTCCCAATTGTGCTGATCAACCGAGAAAAACAGAGCCGGTTGAAAAAGAGGGATTTGGTAATACGCGGGAAGAAGCCGTTGACAGTTTGTACGATGCGATTGCGTCAATGTTGAATAAAGAACGAACAGTCCAAGGTATCGCGTGCAAAAATGGGCGATGCCAAGCGGGCGGTTGTTGGATGGCTGTAGAGTTGAGTGAAGCCGACATCCGATTTTGCAAGGTGTTTCACCCAGAAGACGGAATGTTGTGGCGGTGCACCTATACCGGTCCAGCAACCCATTTCTGTGTTTGCGTTAGTGTGCCTGGATAGAGTTCTGAGTTGCGACTAAAAAAAGCTAATGTGTTACCAAAAAACCAGCCGATGATGTTTTAATTATTATCAGATTCATCTAATAATGTTTCAAGTCCCATCCAATACGCCCTTGAGTCATTGATTTCACAATAACGACGGAACCTCTCTAGGATCCGTTCCGGCCCAGTGAGAAGAATTCTTCCCTGAGGTTCAGTTTGGCGACGGCCAGGGCGTCGTGCCCCCTGCCCTTCCCTGGATACAAACCCAAGTTGCTTGCCAGCTTCGCCAGCTTGTTCAACTGCTCGTTTAGAGGATTTCTTGGGTTTGTTTGCTGCAGGTCTCGGCAAACTGATAACCGTGTCTAAATCTGCATCATCGTCGAAGCCGAATTTACTCATTATGCAGCCTCTTTCTGCTCGAGGAGATCCATCAGTTTTTGAGCGACTTCGCGGGCGTTCAAAATGGCTTTGTCAATCTGTTCTATTTCTCGCTCCCCTGCCCGCTTGCCGAGTGAAGAGCGCAATTCGTCCAGTAACGAGGCTTCGCCAAATATCTTGGTATAGGCTGCGCGCCGGATAAGGCTAACCGGTAGAACTTTCACATGACTGTCGGTCGTCTCGACCCTTAATTCGCGCTCTTCACTCGTTTGAAACGCTGCGTTGGCGCGGTTGAGTAGAAGCGTATACGGGATATTGCGGTTCAGCATTTTACCGGTGCGATTTACCAACTGAACAGCTTTTGCCGCATGAGGTGCTTCAACAGAATTTGGTTCCAGAGGAATAACCGCCAGGTCGGCACGGGAGAGCGCGAAAGTCACTACCTGAGAGGCTGTGCCTTCAAGGTCTATAATGACATAGTCGGTCTTGCCATCAAGGCCGTCGATGATTTCGATGACTTCAGATTCGTCTGGTCGCGGGAGAATGTTAAACGGGGTTTTTCGCCCGGCAATTTTCCTTTTGTGGCCCCATTCAACAAGATTCTGATTTGGGTCACAATCGAGGATAGTCACTGACGCACCGGCCAATGCAATTTGCTCGGCTAGTAATAGGGCAGAGGTGGTTTTGCCGGTTCCACCCTTTGGGTTGGCAAAGGCGATGACGTACATCCTATTCTCCAAGTTCATTCCAATATCAATATCAGGTCAATATTAATATCAAGTTAATGCCAATATCAATATTAATATTGATATCAATATCATATTAATTTTATGATTGTGGTTTTTTGGCAACTTCCAACAAGTAGGGGAGGGGGCTTTCGATGGGTATTCCAAAAAAAGCTTAGGGCGGGGTGCCGTGATTTTCGAACCATTTCCGGCAAAAACCCAGGAACGCTTTGTCAGCGTTTTTAGGAGCGTCCAGCCCCCCGTTTATCATCCATGTGCGCCATTTTTCTTCCAAAACATATATGTCCCATCCAGGGGCGCAAGAGCGGGCATCATTATAGGTTTCAGCATCCAACCAGATGGTTCTGCTTTGAGCGGTAATTTCCTCGACTAGACGACGGTTTCGAAACATCACCATGTCTTCCTCGCCCAACCTGACACTGTAGTCCGGCAGGTGATCGTGTTTGACAAGATCGCGCAACAAATATCGGAAATGTTTTAGGGGACTGTTGGAACCGCATTTTTTCTTCAAAAGAGCAAGGTTGACCTTCCATTCCGCCTGAGCCCCACAATGCTTGCGGGCAATCTCGTAAATCCGCCGCTCAAGTGGCTTTCTAAGGCGGAAATAGTCCCTTGAGAGGGTCAAGACTTCCTTGCTCTCGATTACGTTGAAAACCCAATCTGAAAGCTTGATACGCAATTCAGTAATTCGGCCCGAATCCTCATTCCGAACTAGAGTAGCGCTATCAACCAAGCTGAATAGATCTACCTGTTCTTCCCCTCCGGTCTTAATATTTGTTTTGATTTGAGTGCCCTGCAACCGTTCTAACGCATCGCCTAAAAGCTCATAATCTCGGCCGCCAGTATGGCGATTGGTGAAAATGAGCAAATCCCGGGCAGTCATTGAAATTATCTGGGTGATTTCCTTGCCGGTATTTTTCCCAGCGATCAGCTGACTAATCGCATAGATCAAAATATCCTTGTCGTAAATTGTGGCCAGGCCCTTCAAACTCGGGCGAACTTCTAACCTGGCATTGCCATGTTCATAGACACGAACGCCGTGATCTGGCTTTTTGGACAGCGAAAAAAACGGATGCTCCATTGAAGCCATGTCATCCTTCAAAACCGCATCCGCTATGTCACACAGAAACAATTCCTGTTGTGGATGCCGCTCAGGAAGCAATGCTTCATTGTCAGCAATTTTGTTTGTGACTTCAGTGACCATGGCATATCATTCGGGACATCAGTGACCCTGTCAAGTGATTCGTGATATTAATGACTTTTCGTATGCACTTCGGGATATCAGTGACTATTGTATACGATTCGTGATTTTAGTGACAAACATAAGAGAATCGGGACATTAATGACTACCTTACCACAGTTCGGGATATCAGTGACAAATTTGCGGACAACAGTGACACTTATTTGGGACATTAATGACCTTGTGGATTATTTATCTTATTTGAATCAATAAATTACCTGCAAAATTCACCCCTTAACTTATATTAACAATAATATTTAACACACGCCCCCTTTGCCCTCCCTTACGGTCGGTCAAACCCGGCACCCACCCATCGCACCCCTATGGGGCGCTCAAAATGAATTGGCTAAGAAGCCAATAAATTATACAGCGGCCTACGGCCGCAATATTCAGTGGCTCAGCGAGCACCTAACAGGCGCTCATAGCGGAGTTGGCCTAACGGCCAACACTCAATCCTTTTTGAATGCCTATGGCATCTGCTTGGCAATGGAAGAAGGAAGGGCTTTGAATGGGTAGATTTTTTTGATGAAAAAGAGTTGGTCAGGTTTAAATACGGCGTAGCTTGCCCACAGGCGAGGGGAGGGAGGGTTTTAAGACCTTCTCTGTCTCCATACCACCTGAGAAGGTTGGAATAGCTCTGTATGAGCTTCTCTGGCGGTCACGTTTTGTTGGTAGCGTGAAAAAATACCTTGCGCACTCGAGCGGGGCGGTGACTGGATGAAAAAACGATTTGGTCGTCCGCAAATTCTGGGCCAGTCAGTTCGGATGCTTCGGCTAGAGGATAGCGTTTTCCGTCCAGGATGCTTTCTTTGTAGCCCAGGTCTTTTGAAAGCTGATGGGCAATATCGTTCCCTGGGTTCATGTAGATTTGAATGCCGGTAATATTCACCATCCCGTCCGCAACCTGCTGGCCGTACACTTCACGCAATTGACCAAGGTATTGAGCAAACATCCAAAGTTTGATGCCATAACTGCGGCCGACTTCCAGGGCTTCACGGATGGGTTCCATGCGCCCAAGCCTGGGCAGTTCATCGAGCATAAATAATATAGGTGGTGCGTCACGGGATGGCTCTTCCCTCATAAGGTGCCGGACATGTTGGGCAATGATGACCCGCAGTAGCGGGGCATAGGTTTCAATGGCGTTTGGTGGAATACACAGATACAGCGACAGGGGAGGGGACGAACGGAATTGTTCCGGCTCCCAGTCGCATCCCGACGTGACCCGTTCGACGCCTGAACCTTCCCACACAGTTAGATGCTGGCTTGCTCCTGACAGCACACCTTCAAACTGTTTTGGTGCCGATTGCTGCATTTTGTGAAACTTGACAGCCGCTCGGCGCATGGGCGACGGGAAAGGGGTTTCGGCCGCGCCAACGGCCTCAAGCAGCTCATCCAGCTCGATACCGGCAACCAGGTCAAGGATAGCGACCATGTGACGTTGTTCTATCGGCTTTGTCAGAACAACGAAGGCAATGAGCAGGGTCAGAAGATGTTGGCCTTGAGCTTCCCAGCCAGGCTCTTTGACGTTTTGTGGGACAATCAGGAGTTCGGCAAGGAAGCGGGAATCCTCCCAAACATTGTCTGAGTTTTCCGATACGAATGCCAGTGGATTATAGCGGGCGCTGGTGTCAGGCGTGGTGGGAGAAAAGTAGATGACCGGGCCAACATTGTCGCGCCGCCATTCGGCGGTATTGATGAAGCATTCGCCTTTTATATCGAGCGCAATCACCGCGCCACGATAGTGAGAAAGAGCAGGGAGTACGTTGCATTGGGTTTTACCACTGCCTGGCGGTGCAATGGTGATTAGGCCCATTTCTCCGTTGTAGTGGAGAGGGGATTGGTCGTCGGAAATATTGCCCACAAACAGGCTGAAGTCTGTTTGTTCAGTGTCAAAAACCGCCGATTTTAGAATATCATCCAATGACAGCCACGATATTCCAGAAAGGAATATTGAGGATAGGATTTTGGATATGGGATAATCGATATATTCCTTCTGGACAGAAGAGATACTCGATAGGGCGTCTCCGAGAGTGTGAGTGAGACTACGAGGAAAAAACAATTTATCTGGTTCCACATCTTTGGGTAAAGTCCATGAGGTAGGACCACCATTTTTGCCATCGTTATATGCTAATCCGAACTCAAATTCGTGTAATCGAATGTCATTTATAAAATTGAGTGAATGTAACAACAACATATTCCGGTAAATACATTTTTCTTTATCGTTCAAATCAGTTAAATTTCTTTCTGCTAGAACAGTAATATCGTATTCATCAATATCACCATATTCTTCATCCTTTATTTTTGGATGGTAATCCTTTGTAATAAATATATTGGAATCTATTGAAGTCATGTATTTATCAATGTCGCGTAATTTGGAAAAAATAAATTTATTATCATCAGCAATAATATTGCTATCATTATCTGTATTTTCTTCAAAAATTTCCTCTAGGATTGGTTCTTGAATTGTCCCAAGGACTTCAAGAATTCTAACAGCATCCCCCACATGAAAATTGATAGATTCCAGCAACCCTGTTACCGG
>JAJFIM010000449.1 GCA_021774995.1 Alphaproteobacteria bacterium
TGCAAATTGAGCAATATCCTAAGTTTTTGCCCTGGTGCACGGGGGCGCGCATTCGCTCTTGCGAAAAGGAACGAGACCAGGAAATCATTGTCGCCGATCTTCTGGTTGCGTTTAAAATGTTCCGGGAAAAATTTACCAGCCGCGTAACGGTAGATCGCACGCACAAAAAAATTGATGTCGAATATTTGAACGGCCCTTTCAAATACTTAACGAACCGCTGGACATTTGAGCCTAATGAAGACGGTTCTTGCACAATCGATTTTTACATCGAATTTGAATTCAAAAGCCGGGCGCTTCAAATGTTGATTAGCGTCGTGTTCGGCGAAGCGGTGCGTCGCATGGTAGGGGCTTTCGAGGCCCGCGCCGATAGAGTGTATGGCTGAAGCGTTTCCTGTTTGATCTGAGTCACTTACTTCTCAAGGACCTCACTTCATTTTAACGCCGCGACGCGACTAAAATTTCTTGTGCGATTGCGAACGGCGCCACGGCGTCATGATATTCAATATCCCAGTGCTCCGTGTTTAAGAGGGCGCGCACGTCAATTGGATGACAGCCGCCAACCATAAATGGGTGTATTTTGTAAAGATGCTCCCACCCCCAAGTGACCATCCGTGAAAAACCGGCACGGCCACGCGTTAAATTCGCAATAGCCAGTTTGCCGCCTGGAGCGAGAACCCGGTATGCCTCGGCCAAAAGAAGTCGGCTGTCTTCTGTGGAAAGCAGGTCTAAAACATAAACCGAGACGAACCGATCACAGCTGGCGTCTGCAACGTTGAGGCGAGGTGCGCCATCAATGAGGCGTATCTCGGCGCACTCGCCAAAGGGCCTGGTTCGCTCACTAGCCAAATCGACCATGGTCCGGCTGATATCAAAACCCAAATATGTCGCCTCCGGGGCAAGTTCATGGGCGAGGAGTTGCTGGGCTAATCGGCCCGTTCCGCAACCGAACTCGAGCACCGCCTTGGCGTTGCGAAATTCTGCTCGGGAACAAAGTGCGCGTACCGCCGGATCTTCATAGAACCGCTGACTATCTTGAAGTGAACCGAAGCGGTTATAAAACCGGCGTGCATCGTCATACGTAAATTGCTTGTGTGGTGCTTCACGGGTCATTGAAGAAGGCGAAGCAGTAATATCAAGCCGGCGTCAACAGATTTCAACCTTATTTCGGTTCGACTGATGTCGCCCAATCTCAAGGCGACGTGAAGCATAGCGCCGCCCGGCCCAACGCTGGTCAAGTGCACCAAGCCGACAGGTTTTTCCGGTGTTCCGCCGCCAGGACCCGCCACACCCGTTACGGCGATGGAAAGATCGCCTTGAGAGTGTTTGAGGGCGCCTTCAGCCATGGCCTTTGCCACTTCCTCACTAACTGCGCCGTGGACCGAAATGAGGGAGGCGGGCACGCCTAAAAGTTCAGACTTGGCGGCGTTTGAATAGGTGATAAAGCCGCGCTCAAAAACATCCGAGGCGCCGGGTATTTCCGTGAGGCACGCGCCGATTAAACCGCCGGTACAGGATTCGGCTGTGACGATTTTCAATTTTTTCTCGCGTGCTTTTACCAATAGACGAGCAGCAGTTTCGCTTTGGGATTGCGAAAAGATCATCCGATCAGGCCCCAATATTCCACTAGAAACACCACAATGAGGGCGTAAAGGCCGGCAAGAACGTCGTCCAGCATTACGCCCCAACCTCCTTTGACGCGCTTATCCACATAGTCCACCGGCCAGGGTTTGATAACGTCATAAAAGCGAAAGGCGGCGAAAGCGACGACGTAACCAAGGAGGGACGACGGCATGGTCATTAACGCAATCCACTGACCAACCACTTCGTCGACAACAATAGAAGATGAATCATGCGCATTATCGGCGGCGCCATAGATCCCGGCGGCCCAAACGCCGATAATCAGGACAATGATGATATCCAGCATCAGCAATGCCTGTCCGCCGAGCGTTAAAATACCCCATCCGAGCGGCAGGGCGATAAGCGACCCTATGGTTCCGGGCGCCGGGCGCACCAGTCCAGCGCCAAACCACGTGGCGATCAAAGCGGCCGGGTGACGTAACGGCAAATTGGCGGGGAGGGGGGCTAATTTCATCATGAAGGAACAGCCACACAAGCGATCGCCTGGGCCGCGATACCCTCGCCCCGGCCCGTAAACCCGAGGCGTTCCGTGGTGGTCGCCTTAACGCTCACGCGATCAATCTCCAACCCGAGAATTTCCGCGATTTCACTTTGCATCCGCGCGCGATGAGGACCTATTTTAGGCGCTTCGCAAATCAGCGTGACGTCTACATTGACAATGCTTCCCCGCCGCTCGCGCACCAGGGCCGCGGCATGGGATAAAAAGACATGGGAAGGGCTCCCGCGCCATTTTTCGTCATCAGGCGGAAAATGCGCGCCGATATCGCCTTCCCCTATCGCCCCTAGAACTGCGTCGGTCAATGCATGGAGTCCGACATCGGCGTCGGAATGCCCCTGTAAAGCTTTGTCATGGGGAATGGCTACGCCGCAAAGCGTCACGCTGTCGCCCTTCTCATAACGGTGAACGTCAAAGCCCTGTCCGATGCGCGTTTCCAAATTGCCGGCGCCTATCAATCGTTCCGCCATTTTAAAGTCGGCTTCCGTGGTGAGTTTAAAATTATCGGCGTCCCCTTCAATGAGAGCCACATTTAGTCCAGCGCTTTCA
>JAJFIM010000450.1 GCA_021774995.1 Alphaproteobacteria bacterium
ACAATTGTCGTATCTATCAAAACTTGCCGAAAATAGCATAATCCGGCTTAGGGAAGGCGTGGTTTATCGCCTTGAAACGCAGTCCGATAAGATCAATCTTTCATTTTATGGTAAAACAATTGATCTTCCTATCGCGTGTGAGGCGGCGTTACAGAAAATTCTTTCTGAAAGAGAAGTCTTGTTGAAAAATTTATCCGTGAATAAAGTTGTTGATGACGCCCTCATCCTTGTTCGCCGTTTGATTGCGGAAGGTTTCATTGAAGTGGTTGATTAAATTGTGCTAGGATGGGGATAGTCTTGCCACTATTTTCTTAGCGAAAGTCAGGATTAGGCTCATGACGAAAAAATTTCCCAATGACAGAAAGACGCTTCAATCTCTTCGCGACGTTGATATTCGCACGCGCGGTATTGTCAGCCGTCGCTTGGCGCTCTCAACAGTAGCCCTGGGGGCCACCGGAGCGCTGGCAACGGTGCTCGGTATTTCACGGGCGCGGGCGGGCGATACAGGCGATAGTGATCAAACAACCGTGGCTGACTACAAATGGCGGTCGAATTCCGACACCAACACTTATGGCGACACGACCCAGACTGATGCGCGTGATGGTTCCGACGTAACGGACTCTGATCAAACGGTAGTTGCAGATGAGAAGACAACTGCCGATTCTGATGTGCGCCATGTAGCAGACGCGCGTGATAGGGATTAAAGTTGAATAGCGCACTTTTCCATCAATACCGGTTCAGAGTGATGGCTGATCCGGCACTAGCTTGAGCCTGCCTTATAAGACTGATAGGTCAGGTCTATGGCGCATATAAAGAATTCGCAGATAAAGCCGGAACAGGATGCATCCGCCCGCGAAGCGGCCGCCGATCTGTTGACGGCTGTTTTGAGCAAACGGGTCGCCTTTGATCGCGCGCTGCGCGGCGCTATGGCGCGCGGGAGATTGGCAAGCCTCAGTCCCCGCGACAAGGCCTTTGCGCGCCTCCTTGCGGTGACCGTGCTGCGCCGCAGGGGCCAAGTGGATGACGCGCTGGCCCGTTTCATGAAAAAACCTCTTCCCGCCAAAGCGGAAAAGGCGATCCGCGCTTTGCAGATAGGGGCGTGCGAGCTTTTGTTCTTGGACGCGCCCGCCCATGCGGCGGTTTCCAGCGCGGTTGCTCTGGCGGCGCGCGCGCATCGCAGCGCCGCCTATAAAGGGCTCGTCAATGCGGTCTTGCGGCGCGTTGGGCAAGCGCGCCATGAGATTCTTGAAACCCAAGATCCGGTGGCCCTTAATGTGCCCGTCTGGCTGCGGGAAAGCTGGACCGGCGCTTATGGCGCGGCGCAAGCCACTCAGATAGCGGGCGCCATTCTGACCGAGCCGACATTGGATCTCACGCTCAAAAACCCTGGGGATGCGGCGGCGTTGACCGACGCGCTCGACGCGCGCCTTTTGCCGACGGGGACGCTGCGCCGCCCCCTGGGCGGGCTCATAAATGCGCTGCCCGGGTTTGCCCAAGGTCAATGGTGGGTGCAAGACGCGGCCGCCGCGCTTCCCGCGGCGCTGTTGGGGGATGTCAGTGGCCAATCCGTGATTGATTTGTGCGCGGCGCCAGGCGGCAAGAGCGCCCAATTGGCGGCGCGCGGGGGCCAAGTGACGGCGCTCGACAATGCGGGCGGGCGCGTGAAACTTATCATGGAGAATTTGGACCGCTTGCAGCTCACCGCCCAGTGCATTGAAGGCGACGCCCTTGAGTGGCGCCCCGCGGCGCCCGCCCCTTTCGCGTTGCTGGATGCGCCCTGCAGCGCCACCGGCACAATACGGCGCCACCCCGATGTGATGCATCTGAAAAGCCCCAAAGACGTGAAGGCGCTGGCGCCTCTTCAAGCGGCGCTTCTGGATGCGGCGGCTGACATGGTCGCGCCCGGCGGTCTGCTTGTCTATTGCGTCTGCTCGCTCCAACCTGAAGAAGGCGCGCATCAGATCGACGCTTTTTTAAACCGGCGTTCCGATATGGCGCGGCTGGAGGTGACGCCCGCTGAAGTCATGAATTGTGCGCAATTTATCACAAAGCAGGGTGATTTGCGCACAACGCCCGCACACTGGCCTGAATATGGCGGTCTTGACGGGTTTTACGCCGCGCGCCTTGTGAAAAAATGAAAGACGGAATTTTGAGCCATGTCAAAGACACAGATACCGTTATTATGTCACTTTAGGCGCGCGCAAAAAACCTTGAGAGGAGAGTTAGGCGTCGATGACTGAGACTGTACCGTATGAATTGCTGGGCGGAGAGGAAGGGGTGCGCACATTATGCCGAACCTTTTACCGCATCATGGATGAAGAACCGCGCGCGCGCGACATCCGGGTCATGCACAAGCCCGATCTTGCGCCCATGGAAGACAAGCTTTTCGATTATCTGTCGACCTGGTTGGGCGGTCCGCCGATTTACCGCGAAAAAACCGGCGGCATGTGCATCACGGCCCCTCATCGTCCCTACGCCATCGGCGAGAAGGAACGCGATCAATGGCTGATGTGTATGGGCCGGGCTTTGGAAGAGATGGGCGCAAGCCGAGAAGTTAAAGATATGTTAAAAAACCCTCTCTTCAGGGTCGCTGATATGTTGCGCAACACATCTGAACGGGCTGACAGCGCCGCAGAGTGATGCTATAATTTTGCCTTGAGATCGCTTGCGGGTTCATAGGACCGCCCGCATGGAGATTTTGCATAACGCATTACTATTTGACGTGAGAGCCGGAATAAAAGTCGCGGGGCGTGATTGTAACAGGAGTGCACACGCATGACTCAACGCCTTACCTTGCCTAATCTCAGATTTTTTCGTTCCGTCACACCGGTGATGATCGCCGCGGTTTTGGCGTTGAGCGGCTGCGCGCGCTCTCTTGGACCTAATGATTATGACCGCATGGCGGTCGGCCGGGTCGCTCATACGGAGTACGGCACTGTGGTCTCCACGCGCAACGTCACCATTCGCGGCTCCCGATCCGGTCTTGGCCCCGGCGTCGGCGCGGTGGCGGGCGGCGTGGTCGGCTCGACCATTGGCGGCGGTACGCCGGAAAATGTGCTTGGGGCCATTGGCGGCGCGCTGATCGGCGGCCTGATCGGGTCCGCCGTTGAGGAGGGCGCCACAAAGCAAAGAGGCATCCAATACACTATTGAACAACCAAATGGGAACGTCATCACTGTGGTTCAGGCTGAAGGCGGCCCCGTGATTGCGCCGGGCCAGAACGTGCGGATCGTTTACGCCGCAGACCGGGTGCGCATTGAGCCGGATTATTAAGAAGAATCTTTAATTCTTCCGAGTCCGGACGAGTTGGGGCCCTGAGCATCCGCAAAGCCCCGTATGCGCGGTTGCGCTGGGATTCGCGAGATGCTAATTCTTGAACATGAGTCGCCCGATACGAATCGCACCCTCAATTCTGGCGGCCGATTTCGCCAAGCTCGGCGAAGAAATTCGCGCCATCACAGATGCCGGGGCTGACTACGTTCATGTTGACGTCATGGACGGTCACTTTGTGCCCAATCTCACCCTTGGGCCCGATGT
>JAJFIM010000046.1 GCA_021774995.1 Alphaproteobacteria bacterium
CAGGGCCAATCGATCAATCTCTTCCTGCCCGGCGATATCGATAAATGGGATCTCATGATGCTGCACTGGTCGGCCTGGGAGAAGGGCGTCAAAAGCCTGTATTATTGCCGCTCCAAATCCGTGCAGCGCGCCGGCTTTGCCGAAGGCGCGGACAAACAAGACCCCGTCGCATCCATGATGGCAAACGCCGCCCGCACAGACTACGACGAGTGCCTCGCCTGCCAGTAGCACGCGGACCCGCGTGCGGGGGTTTTGGTATTGCACGCCTCTTTTCCCTCGCCCCTTTGGGGAGAGGGTGGCCCGAAGGGCCGGATGAGGGGCCCTGCGCTCCAGATATTCCCGTGCGGAAAGCACAGCCCTTTCCTTGTTCAAGTCCTCCGCCTCCGATAGTATTGCGTGAATTCAATGTATGGTTAGAATTTTGGAGGCGCATGACGTCTTTTTGAAGGCTATCACGACAGATCGCCCCGGCTATGTGGTCTATGAAGATGCCCACCAGATTGTCGCCACACCTTTCGCCGACACGCCCACCGGCGGACCAATGAGGCGCGCTCCTAAGAAGCGGTCGGCACGCCCGCAGCCCGGCCCGCGAGCCTATCGAAAGAGAAACCGGTAAGGAAAGACAATTCGCAAAATGACTTCATCACCACGCCACTCCTTGCCTCGAAAGCGCATCCTTATTGCTCTTTTGGTGGCGCCTGCGCTGCCGCTCTTCCTCCCCTATTTGTTGATGTTTGTCCTCACAGACATCAGCGATCTACAAACAGCGCGCACCATTGGGTTAGCATTAATAGGCCTTATGGCGATCTGCTACCTTGGCGCCATACTGATCGGCATTCCGCTCTTTATCTATTTTGAAAAGAAGGGGTGGCGGACCATTTTTCAGTATCTCATGATGGGAATCGTTGGGACATTTGCGTTCTTATCTCTCGCTGATGGCATCTTCTTAACTTTGAAATTCCCCGAAGCTTTCATTCTGAGAGGGATAACATTCACAGGGGGTTTTTATCTAATATCTGGACTTTTTCTCGGCATGCTGACCTCTCTTGTTTTTTGGGTGATTGTATTTGGCATGCGCGACAAATCTTCATCCAGTGTTGCTGTCAGTAAAAAGGGCAAAAACTTCCTTTTTTCTAAGATAGCACGGTCATTCTTATTGGCCCCGGCTTTGCCCGTTCTGGTCTTATTTTCTATTGCCCTTGAAGAAGAGATTGACGGCATAGACGCTATAACGACTTTAGACGCTTTGGGTATGTCACTTGGTATACCCTATATCCTGACGCCCATCGTGGGTGAAGTTTATGAGTCTGAATGGTTTTCGGGACTACTTATATTGGTGCTTGCGTATGCTTTTGGCTGGCAAAAGCTGTGGCAGTTTGCGGTGTTGGGATTTGCCGGTAGCATTGCGTATGTGCTGTACAAGGGTACGGGTGTAACTATTGGCCAACTCTTTATTGATCTTGACTACTTACTGACCAATCCCATGGATGCAGTAGAGGAAGGTATCTTGGGCACCTTTTTCGCTGTGATATTCTGGTTTCTCCTTTTCCCCCGCGATCAAAGTCTGGCGCGGGCTTGAACCGAAGTCGCGGGATGACGCGGAGGGGTGGTTTGGCGCAAATAAATTCAAAAACACCTGCGCGCGTTTCAAGATTCCCCCTCGCAAGACCTCGCGAATCTGTTTAGGTTAGGCGCCTTGCGTTCCCGCCCCTCTTGCCACGAGAACCCCATGACTGACCTCATCACCCCTTCGCTGCCCGGCTTGTTGACCCCGGTGCATTCTTACAAGCCCTTTCGCTACCCCTGGGCTTTTGAGTTCTGGAAGGTGCAGCAACAGGTGCACTGGATCCCTGAAGAAGTGCCCTTAGGCGATGATTGCAAGGACTGGGCGAATAAGCTGACCGACGGGGAGCGCAATCTGCTGACGCAGATTTTTCGCTTTTTCACGCAATCCGACGTCGAGGTGAACGACAATTATATGGAGCGTTACGCCCGCGTCTTCAAACCCACTGAAATCAAGATGATGCTGGCGGCCTTCTCCAATATGGAGACCATCCACATCGCCGCTTACGCGCTGCTGCTGGAGACCATCGGCATGCCGGAATCGGAATTCTCAGCCTTTCTGGAATACGAAGAGATGGCGGCCAAGCATTCCTTCATGCAGGAATTCGGCGTGGACACGCACGCCGACATCGCCCGCACGTTGGCCATGTTCGGCGCCTTCACCGAAGGCCTGCAATTAATTGCCAGCGTCGCCATGCTGATGAATTTTCCCCGCCTCAACAAAATGAACGGCATGGGGCAGATCGTCACCTGGTCAGTGCGCGATGAGAGCCTCCATTGCGAGGCGATGATCAAGCTGTTTCACACTTTCTCCAAGGAGACCGGCTGTCTGACGCCGAGCGTCAAAGATGACATTGTGGATTGCTGCAAGACGGTGGTGAAACTGGAAGACAAATTCATCGATCTGGCGTTTGAGATGGGCGCGGTGGAGGGCATGGCGCCCCAAGACATTAAACGCTATATCCGCTATATCGCCGATTGGCGCCTAGGCCAGCTCGAATTGCCGAAGATTTACAATATCGAGCACCACCCGATCCCCTGGCTGACCGAAATCCTGAACGGGGTCGAGCACGCTAATTTCTTCGAGGCGCGCGCCACGGAATATTCCAAAGCCGCCACAACGGGCGCCTGGCACGGCAGTGACGGCGTGTGGGCGGCGTTTGATGATCAGAAATCAGCGGACGCGCCCGCGTCTTAAGTTTATCCGCGCATAAAACTGTTATCGCGCACGGCTGACCTGATGCGCCGTTGTGATTCACCAGCCAGATCGTGGGGCGCTGATCGCTATTTGTCTCAAAACCGCAGGGCAATGCCGCCTTGCGCCGCGCGCGGTTCGCCGGGAAAATAGCGCGCCGTTCCAAAAGCAAAATCCGCCCGCGTCGCAAAAGCCTTATTGGTGAGGTTTCTGAGGGAAGCGAATACTTCTAGATTCTCGCTCAGCGCCCAACTTCCCCGCAGATTGAAAACGTCATGGCCGGGATAGGAATTCAGATTGGCGGCGTCGGTGTAATAACGCCCCATATGGACCCATTCCACTTCCACGGTGAGCGCGCTTGCGGGGCGCCAAAGCGCGCGCAGATTGCCAAGCCAGCGCGGCGCCGTATCGATGTCATTGCCTCGGCTGATAACTTCCGTGGCCTGCGCGCTCACATCCCGCGTAAATTCATAGGTGTGGCGGGCGTATGTCGCGCTGCCGCTCAGTTCAAGCCACGAAGTGATGGGCAACGCCGCCTGCGCTTCGATCCCGGCATGGCGCGTCTTGCCGTTCGCAACGTTAAAGCCGTCGGCGTCGCGAAAAAAGAAATTGCGCTTTTTCATAAAAAATCCGGCGATCTCATAAGACCCGCCCAGGACCTCACCGCGCAGGCCAAGTTCAAAACTATCCATTTTTTCCGCGCGATTTTCCCCGACAACCTGATTAATTTGAAGGCGATAAAGATCCGTGGTCTGAGGAGCTCTTGCGCCGCGGGCGTAATTCATAAAAATTTGCGCGCCTGGCGCCAGATCATAGACCGCGCCCAGTTTTGGCGTAACGGCGCGGAAAACATCCCTCCGGTCGGCGGGGCGCAAGAACCGGCCAACACTATCGGCGGCGGTCTTATTAACGTAATCATATTTGACGTACTCAAAACGCAAACCCCCCACCAGTAATATCTTAGGCGCGGCCCGCCATTCGCCATGGACAAAGGCGGCGAGCACAGCGGCGTTCACTTTATAATCATAGTGAACCCCTTGCGGGAAAGAGCCAAAGGAGGGGCGCGCTTGGGTCTCTTTTAAAAAACCCTGGCTGAAATCGGCGTCCGCGCCCGTGATGAGCGTCACACCCGGCGCCGGAATCCAGTAAAGCGCGCTTTGCAAACCGGCGCTGGAATGGCCGTTTTGCTCCAGCGCTTTACTGGGCAGAAAGTGCATGCGGAAATCCATCGCATTCCAACGGCCATAGGGGGTGAGGGTGAATTCGAGCGTTGACGATATCTCTTGCTCCCAGCGCACAAAAGCGCGCACTGATTTGGAATCGCGAAAGGCTTCTGGATTGGGGTTGCCGCGCGCCAGGGCTGGGTCTTTATAAGCGTTCAGTCCCCTGATAAACCCGGCGGTTTCTTGGGCAAGGTTTTGGCCGCTCACCTGGACGGTCAGACGCGCCGGGCCCTTTTTATACGCATAGCGCAATGTGGCCTTTTGCTGATCAAGGCCGGAAAGCTCCCGAAAGCCGCCTTCATGCAGTAATGTCGCCCCGGCAGCGATCCCATGGCGCCCGAATTGTTCGCTCACCAAGGCGCGCAAGCGCCCCCGGCCAAACCGACCCCACAAACCTTCGATAAAGCGTTCCGGGTCAACCGACGGCTCGGGCGTCAACACATTAATCAGACCATGCACCGCGTTGGAGCCGTAGAGCGCACTGCCCGGTCCGCGCACGACTTCAATAGCGCGCGCCAGTTCGCTATGGGATTCAAACAGACCGTTGACATTGGCGAATCCAGGCGCGCGCAGCGGCACGCCGTCCTCCAAATACAAAAACGAGCCCGCCCCCGCACCCCCCGTCAGCACCGGTGAGCGGATGGCGGTGAGATGTTCCTGGCCGCTGCCGCGCTGAATATTGACGCCGGGCAGGCGGTTCAGCGCTTGCGCCACATGGTCCGCACGCAGGAAAACAATCTGGCCCGCGGCAATTTGCGCGCTATTGCCGGGCTGATCGCCCAGCCGCGCCGCGCGACGCGCCGCAATCACCGTGATCTGATCGAAAAGAGGCCCCACCGTCCACGCGGTTTCGGCGCGCGCGTCTTGCGGGACGCCCGCCATCGCGCCCGCCAGAAGGGACGCAAGCGCCCAGTTTTTAACTCTGACCATTTCTTGGATTCCCCGCCCCCAATGAGAATTTTCACACTATACAAGGCGCACGGGTCAACGAAAAGCGCCTCGGCGATAGAGCCGCCACGCCAGCGCGGGCGCGGCCAGCACGGGATGCCGGCGCTGCCAGTCGGTCACCGCGATTGTTTGGCCTGAATGTTTTTCGATCTTGTAAAGGATGTAATCAAGCCCGCCCGTAAAAGTGAGGCTGGCTTTCATCAATCTTAAAACCTGCAACGTCTTTCCGGCCAGGCGGCGGCGCGCCCAGCGCGCTTTTAACCGGGCCCGTTTGGGCGCGCCGGCGCCGCTGAGGTAAAGCGTTGCGCCGGGTTCGGAAGCCTGGGCGGTCTCAAGCAGGCCGCCCTTGGCAAGAAGCGCCGTAACATTGTCATAGCGGGCGCCATCAGCGTCATAAAGCTCAGCAGGCCGGCCCGCGCCTTCAGAGCGAAACTCCGTGCGATAGCTCTCGCGCAAGGCGCGCGTCCACAGATCCCGCGCATGAAACGGCTGCTCAAAAAGCGGCGCCGTTTGCGCAGATGTCGTTGCAATAGCATGCGACAGCGCCGCGATTACCTGGTCGCGCACGGCGTCGTCGCGCGCATAGGCCAGCGCGCCGGGCTGTGACAACCGCGCCCAGAGGGTCGAGTGAAAGGCTTGCATGCGCGTTTGGCGGCGCAATTGACTAAGACTCAACACTGCGTATTTCGACCGCACTTTGCGCCCCTCAAACGGGGCTTCGATGTAATAGACATTGGGCGGCAAAAGAGCGTTCAGCGCGGCGTGAAGCCCCCGCCCGTGAAAACCGGCGTGGCTGTCGGTGAAGACGTAAAAATCAATCAGCCGGTCTTTTTCCGCGCCTTCCCGCAGGCACGAACCATAAAACAAAATGGCCGCGATTGAGGCGCCATGGCGGCGCCGGATTTCTTCAGCCGCAGCGCGCACGCCGGGCAAGAGATCTTGGCCCAACTCGCCAGCCACAACGCGCCGGATCTGCGCAAGAGGATCAGGCATCACGGCCCCCACGTCACAAAATTGAGTTCGGGACCCTCGCGCAAGATCACCGGGGCGCCGGAAGGGGCGTGATAAATCTCGCCATCCAAAACAAAAGAACCGCGCATCTGAAACGCGATCGTCTTTGCATTGCAACTGTGATAATCGGTAGAGGGAAAGCGGCGCGTCTTGCCGCCATAAAAAACGGGGTAGAGCGCCCGCAAAAGACGCGCCGGCGGGTGACGCACCGCCATATAACGCAAAGCGCCCGCCTCCGCGCCCCAATAGGGCTTTGAGCGAAACAGAAGACGGTCGAGCGTGGTCACCAGATTGAGCAGATAGAGTTGTCGCCCGTGGTCCGCGCCATCCGGGCTGACCTGAATGGTCTCTCCTTGAAAAAGCTCTTGCCCATCGCCCTGGCAAGTTTTTTTCCCTCCCGCCAGGATATTGAAAAGCGCGGCGCCGATCGTGGCGGCGATCCCCAAACCGGCGTGAAATTTAGGCCGGTCAAGATAGCGGCGGCTGAGCAAGACCCCGTTTGCGATTGCCGCCGTCCCGAAAAAAAATCCGTAAAGCGGAGGCGCGCCCGGTTGGCGCCGCACTTCGATCAGGTGGGATTTTTTGCAGGTCACCGCGTGGCGCGGCCCCGCACTGAGATGCGCCAAACGCTTCAATGACCGGTGCAGCCGCCCCGGCAATCCGATGTCTTTTGCGGTCATATTGGTCGTGCCGCCCGGAAGAATCGCGATCAATGGCGGGGATTGAAATTTACCCCCCGCGATCATTTCCGTCAGGACGGCGTCGACCGTGCCGTCGCCGCCATTGATGGCGATCATTTCGACGCGTTCTTGCGCAAAACCAGCCAGGGCTTGGCCCAGACCCTCCACCCCAACAAGATCAACGCAGGCGATGTGAGGAAAAGGGCGGACAATCCGATGAACTTGTTCAAGCCCACCCAAGTTGCGGCGGCTTTTCGTATTATTCAGTAATCCGACCTTCATGAACCACCCGCCGGGCCCCTATTAGTTCTCGATGAAAAATAGCCATGCCGATCAGAAAAATGAGGATGAACGTACTCATCCACGCCGCCAAAAGCGGCGGCAAGATTCCCGCTTCTCCCAATGACGTCACAAAGCCGTCGAACACGACATAGAACGCGCCCACGCCAATGCCGATCAATAACGTAACAATGTGATTCACGCGCCGGTCAAATCTTTGCACCAGGGGAATGACCAGAATGATCACCGCCAGCGTCCCGATGGGCGCGGCCACTCTTTTGTTGAGCCAAAGGCGATAGAGGAAAAAAGGCCGGTTTCCGAGCGCCGGTTGGCTGGCCAGAAGCCGGGCGTGCGCCCAGCCAAGTTCACGGGGAGGCGCGGTTAACGCCATAAGAGTGGTCATGTCGAGCGATGTATCATTTTCATAGCGGTCGAGGCGCTCCGGTTTTACTATGTCCACCTGCGTTCGAATCACATCTTCGAGAATAAGACGTCCATTCTCAAAATGTCCCCTCGCGCCGACCAAACGCTCCGTCAGGGCGCCGTCCGGCGTGCGCAAAAAGAGCGTGATATTTTCCAATGCGCCTGAGGCTTCATCAATTTTCTTTATACGTATGATGTCAGTTCCATCGCGCGTCCAAATAATGGAACTCTCGCCCTTTTTTTCCAGCGTATAGTCGACAATAGCCCAATCGCGCAGAGACGACATTGACCAGGGGAGCACCGTATTGTCGATGAGAAAATGGAATCCGGTGATGATCAGAGCGGCGGGCGCCATGGCCCGCAATAATTGCCACTGCGACATGCCCGATGAAATCATGATTGTCAATTCGGTCCGGCGCATCAGCGTGATCAAGGCGACTAGCGCGGAGATCAGCGCGATGAACGTCGCGAGGCGGGAAAACGTATCCGCCATCCCATAACCGATATAAGCCGCCATTTCGAGAACATTGCCGTCCGTCGCCTCAACAATCTCGTCTCCTTTGGCGAGAAACTCCAAGGCCGCCGACAGGGCTATAATGCCGACGGAGAAAATAACAAACCGGGACAACAGCAATACGGTAAAATAGCGGGTAAAGAGAGACATTCAGACCGTTTCCCCTTGAGGGGTTTTTTTGCGCGCCAGGAGGCTGGATATTTTTCGCGTGACGCCGTCCAAAAGACTCCATGGATCGCCCGACACATGAAACGCCGCGCGCAAGAAAAGCGTGAGGGACAGAACAGCAAAGCCAAAAATAATGCCCCAAATGCCCAGCCAAGGCGACACATAACCGCTGGCCGCCAGGGATTCGCCAAACATCAGGATTTGCTCAAACATGATAAGGCCCAACATGCCGATGACGACGCCATAGACCTGCCCCCCCCGGCCGCCGCCCAGCGCCAGTGGAATGGCGATCAAGGGCAAAAAAAGGATGGACATAATCTGCGCAAGCCTGCCGTGAAGTTCTGCCGAGAGGGCCGTTGACGAGATGGTGGGGGAACCGCCGCCTCTTAAGGCCCATAATTCCGGCAAGGTAAGTTCGCGCACGCCTTTTCCCCGGTCGCGAAAGGGGGTTTGTTCAAAGATCGCCAGGCGCTGGTGAATATCCTGAAAAGTCAGTTCGTCCACCGCGCCGTCCCGTTTCGTGATGTTTACCTTCTGACCATGCTCCGCCGTCAGAAAAAGCTCCCGTCCGTCTTCGGAGCGCGACAAAGACCCATTCGCCACAGTGGTGATGACCTCTTTGCCGTCCTCATCTTCTTGATAGATGAAAATTTTACCCAAATGGTCAACGCCCTGACTGGTGTCTTCCACAAAAATAGTGGCGCCGCTCGACCGGATGAATGTGCTCACTTTAAACGCCGCCAGCAGAGATGATTCTTCTATTTGGTGGAGGAAATTCCGGTACTGATAACGGGCGTGGGGTTGCATGTACCCGAACAGAAGAGTCGCCAAGAGCGCCACCACCAAAGCCAGGCCCATCAGTGCTACGCTCATTTGATGCAGGCCCAGACCGGCGGCGTAAAGGATGCTCAGCTCGCCATCGCGTTTAAGACGGTTAAAGGTCAGCAATACACCGCCAAACAAAGCCGTGGGCAGAGCAATTCCAAAATAATGAGGCACCAGGCTCGCCAACATCTGAAGCGAATATGTGATCAATTGCCCGGAGGGGCTCACCAATTCCATGATCCGAAGCGAACGCTCCAGCAAGAGCGCCACCAGCGCCACCAGAATAATCATGGAGGCGTTCTTTAGAACGTCGCGCAATAAGTATCCTGTGATGATGGGCATGGAGGGTCTCTGGTCAAATGGCGCAGATAAGGGCCACAATAAATTGGAGGTAAGTCATACACGAAAAACGGGGAAAAAGCAGGGGTTTTTCTCTGTTAAAGTCCGAATCCGGTCGGAACCTCTCAAACGCCGCTGAAGGAATTAGTAACAATAATTGAGCGCGCGGCCAAGCGGCAATTCTCGCCCAACAAGACTTGCGATATTTTTGCTTTTCAATAAGTTAGCGCCTGCCCTGACAGTGAGTTGGCCTGGGCTTTTCTTGACCACCACTTGTCTTAAAGGATCACCAGAACCCGTGGAAACAACCACAGACAGCGGCGACGCATCCTTTCGCCTCGTGCGCGCGACGAGCCGCCAAGATATGGACCGTTTCATTCGCCTTCCCTGGTCCATCTACGCCAATGATCCCAATTGGGCGCCGCCTTTGATCATGGAGCGGCGCGAGCATCTCAACCCGCGCAAAAACCCATTTTTTGATCACGCCGAGACAGCGTTCTGGTTGGCCTTGAAAGGAGATAAAGTTGTGGGCCGCGTCAGCGCCCAGATTGATCAAATGGCGCTGGACAAACACCAGGATAAGGCGGGCTTTTTCGGGTTTCTTGAAGCGGAAGACGATGGGAAAATTTTTCACGCGCTGATGGGGCAAGCGGAGAGCTGGCTGTCGGAGCGGGGCATGAAAACCATCAGAGGGCCGTTCAGCCTGTCCATCAACGATGAAGCGGGCTTGCTCATTGACGGCTTTGATACGCCGCCTTCGCTGATGATGGGGCACGCCCACCCCTATTACGCCGCGCACCTAGAGGCGCTGGGCTATGGCAAAGCCAAAGATCTGTTCGCGTATGATTTTGACGTATCGGCGGATGAGCTCCCGGAAAGGTCCGCCGCGATCACCAAACGGTTTATGGCGAGATC
>JAJFIM010000451.1 GCA_021774995.1 Alphaproteobacteria bacterium
TTTCTATGGCCTGTCCGACATCAATCTTGTCCGATTGGTAGAGCGCCATCGTATTTGCAAAACTCGCTTTAGCAACTATCGGCTCCGAAGCGATATTCATAACTTGAGCATAAAGCGCCACGGCTTCTTCTGTGCGGCCCAAAGCTTCCAGTATCTCGCCCTGGACATACTTCGCTTCCGCCTGAATGGATGGAGATGCGCTTTCCCTAGTAAGCTTTCCCAAATACCACTCAACCCGTTCAATATCATTCACAGCTAATGCCGCCTTAGCAGCCATGAGATTAAAATAATTTCTCCATTGGCCAGTATATCGCGGCAACATCGACAGGCCTTTAGAAAACTCGCGCCGCGCTTCGACAAATTTTTCCAATTCGGTTAGTATCGCTCCCCGCCAAAGCGCTGCATTCGGATCCGCGTTCAAAGAAGAGTTGTTAAAGTCATTCAGCGCATCCTGAAACCTTCGCGTGATAAAATTGGCAACTCCGTGCAAAGCAAGAAATGCGGGATCAGTCTCCGCCTCTTCGTCTTGCCTGGCGACCAAATCCAACACGCCCAGAGCTTCATGTCCCATGTCTTGAGCTAGATAAAACCGGGCTAACTTGACCCAGGCCAATTGCGATACATTCTTGTCCCCAAGGTCAGAAGCACGCGCAATCTCAAGCTGAAGCCCCTTTTCTATTTGATCGAGGTCATTAAACGAACCGAGCCGCCAAGCATCGAAATCCATAAAAGCGGGAACGGTCGTGGAACCCAATGGCGCATGACCGTCATGAGCCGTTTGCAATTCATGCTCCGAAAGAGATAATCCCTTTGCATGACTTATTTCGATACCGCCTCCCACCGCCCGTACTAAAATGTTATCGGATAGAGAGCGCAAAATGAGGCCATGAGCCGACCGAAGGGTGGTAAATTCGACAAATTTTTGTGTGGCAATCACACCTCGGGTTGGGCCCTGGGCGGTCACGACAGTCAGCTCGTCCCCAATTTCGGGATCTGTAATAAAGTGAATCGCTCCATAGTTTTTCAAAGGAACATTAATCACCGGTTCAAACCGATAATTGATAGCCGTATTCAATTCTAATGGTGAAGTTGGTTTTAGAATTTTCTCGCCCAGCGTCACCACCCAGGCGCCCTCTTCAGATTGTGCGGTCACCAGAAGGTGGTCTTCAATGCCAAGACGCACAACCCGTGCGCCTCCTGATATTTCCGAGCTAATGGAATGAAAGAACTGCCGATACTCCCTGTCAATGAGAGAAAAATCCAACTCCGTTTCCGTATCGTCAAAAACCATCCATAAAAACGAACTGCGTCTGAATACTGCGGCGGCAACATCGCGCTCCCAACGAAAAGTGAGGCGCAGGTTATCTCCTTGGTCATAACCGATTACTTGGATAACATTTGGCTTGTTATTTTCTTTTGACTCTAATGATTGTACGCCCTCTTCCAACTGAGAGCCTACAACTTCTGAGCTAACGGGATCACGTCCTTCAGAGACTTCAGCAACAACCAGGTCATTTTCTCGTTCATCAGGCTGAGCGTTTTTTTTCTGAGTTTCAACTTGATGGATTTCAACTTCCTCTATGGGCTGTGCAGGCCCCGTCTGATCGAAGGTATTTTCAGAAATCGGTTCCTGCTCAGCAATTGCGTGAACCTCTTGATTGCTCTCGGCGGCCTCGTTCTCAATAGGGGAAGGCGCATCTCTTCCCAAAGGGTCTACTGGCGGTTTTTCTAACCTTTCTATGTTAACCGGTTGATCTGTTTTCGTCTCAGGCTGCGTCTCTTTTTCCATCTCAGCTGACGACAAAATGACTTCAGCATCGCCTCCCCGTGGCTTGGATTCGGGTTTCAATACATCGACAACTATGCCATTTCCATCTCTAAAATGACGCAATCCAACACCTGGTTTGACTAAGATTTCCACAGACAATGAATCATCCGTCACTATTTTTTCGGCGCTGAGTACAGAATTTGGGGGGTCAACGCGTAATTCTACGATATCGGGGTCCGCTGGTTTCTTGAATGATACTTTGATTTTTCCGTTTTCCAGCACTGCCGAATAATCCACCGGTTCTTGCCAACCAAACGAAATACGGGTGTAATTCTCCCGTCGGCCAACCTGAACCTTTATGGGTCTCATCTCGACGGGCCCTCGCGCCATTTGTTTGGCGGCAAGCTCGACCATGGCTTCGCGGGCTTCAATTTCCTCGGGGCTTATTTTGGGTTTGATGCTCTCCGGAACGCCTGAATATCGGCTAGGAATGATATCGATGGCAATTCGATTATCTGCGGAAGACGTATGAACGCGAAAATTCTGTGTGAGCGCCAATCGCAACACCCACCCATCATCATCCTGCCTGACAAGCGCAACATATTGACTGAGGGAATGGCGAATCTTTTGCGCGTTAAAATCCAACCGGCGATCAAATTTTGCAACTAATACGCCATTATCTATACGCGCCTTAACCTCAGACGGAGAAGATAATTCAAAAAGAAGGCGCGCAAACCCACCTTGCGTGCTCATTTGCAGAGTCACTTTTTCCGCATAGGCTGGCAAGATAGTTCCGACAAACAGTATGACGCCAACTATACTTGCCTGAATCGCCTTCATTGTCCTTGCTTTGCGCACTTCCCGTACTCTCACCGCCCCTTAAGAACCCACGCGCCAAATTCACGCCTTGTCTCGATCAACCCTTCGTGCCTTCGTCTTTATTAACTTCCCTAATGGCGTCAAATTCTGGCATAACGCGCCGCTTCATCAAACGCACCGTGAGATCTTGCGCAGAATCTGGAGACATTTTCGCCATGATTGCGGCAACCTTTTGCTCCTTCATTCTTGCGGCAACATCCAATAATGTCTCTGTTTCAAGGCGTTCGAAAATAAGCGCTGCATCTTTAGCCTTCATTGATTCATAGACTTTCACCAGACTTGCAATCTGTGCTTCCTGCTCTTCATCACGCGTCTTCAACATCTCCATGATGCGCGCTTCAATGATTTTAAGCCTGTCAACCTTCTCATTGACGCGGCCTTCAGCCGCCATAAGCAATTTCTCCCGCAAATCTAAACTCGATTCCCGTTTGGTCAATGCGTCTCGTCGGGCTGCGAGGCTTTGTAGAACTTTGACTTCCGATTCGTTCATAAAATCTGGAGACGCAAAAAAGAGTGAATCTTCCCTTTCACGCCGTTCATCGAATGACTTCGTTCGTTGAGAATCATCGCTTGACGCATGATCGTCATTTGAAACATGTTCCTCAGGTAACGCCTCTGAATGTTCGTCCTCATTCATTTCTTCAGATACAGTGGAAGCCATGGCGGCGCCAGCAAGAAAATCCTGTGCGCCAACCCATATGCCAACCGTTTTAATGGTAAGAAGTACGAAGGCGGAAAAAATTACGGCAGGAAGTATTTTTACTGAATCATTCATGAGGGTTTCATTTCCTTTTTACTCTTACACAAATACTTACCGCTAGCGTGCTTCACGGAGAGCCTTCAACATTTCCCCCTCAAGATGAGTTAACGTATTCTGGTGAGCACTCGAAATCTTGGATAAATTTTCGCCGGATGCATCCGGCGTGCCTTCCTTCACTCTTGATGCGCCGACATTCCCTACTGCTTGATCCTCCAGGCGATCAGCAATATTATTCCCCGCTTCGATCATGAGAGAAAGCTCATCCGACAAAGAACGGGCCTTTGTTACAGACTCTTGCAATTCTCTACCGGCTGCATCTCCAGCAATTTTCAATTGGGAAATTCCCGCTTGCGCCCTCTCGGTTGCCTCATTCAAGCCACGTATCAAATCTTTCAAGCCATCCTGCCCCGAACGCAAATCCCTCAATCGAGAATTGAGTTGGTAGCAATAAACCACCGTCACAATCAGCAGCAGCGCAACCAAACTATCTAATATTAATCCAATAGGAATCATCTTGTAGATCCTAGACTACGAGCGCCAGTGGGTTTCTCCATGGGTTGTTCAACGCGAATAGCGATATTAGAGCCAATGCGCCCCATTTTCCCCTTCACCAAATCAATATTTCCGCATTTCAGTTTGATTTCACTATCCGGCGTGGCTCCCAGCATAAGCGTCTGGCCAACTTTAAAGTTCATCACATCATTGAGGCTCATCAATTGCTCATCGAGAACTGCATTAATTTTAAGCTTTGTTGACCAAAGCTCCGTTGCCAGATGGCTTTCCCAAATTGTGTCGCGGCCAAATTTTTCACCCATGAACATTTGCAAAAGGAGTTTACGAATGGGCTCTAACGTTGCGTAGGGCAGCAACAGTTCAATTCGTCCCCCTCGGTCTTCCATATCAATTCGCAATTTAACCAGAATGGCGGCATTTGCAGGCCGTGCAATTGCGGCAAATCTGGGATTGGTTTCCAGCCTTTCAAGTGCGAAATCTACTTTCGACAAAGGCTCAAAAGCTACTTGCGTATCTGCCAGCACCACTTCAATCATGCGCTGTATTAGAGTGCGCTCAATTGTCGTGTAGGGCCTCCCTTCGATCCGCATTGCGGCAGTGCCGCGGCGGCCGCCTAAGAGCACATCAACAATGGAATAAATGAGATTGGAATCGATGGTAAAAAGACCGTAATTATCGAGCTGTTCGGCGCGAAACACGGCCAAAATGGCAGGCAAGGGAATTGAATTGAGATAGTCTCCAAATCGGATAGACGAAATGTTATCAAGACTCACTTCAACATTATCGGAAGTAAAATTTCTCAGACTGGTGGTCATTAAGCGCACGAGACGGTCAAAGACAATCTCTAGCATTGGCAAGCGTTCATAGGATACCAGAGCGGAATTGATTATCGCGGTGATGCCGCTGTTATCACCGCCATCTACGTCAACATCAAAACCAAGAAGGCTATCTATTTCATCTTGATTGAGGATACGTTCGCCAGAATCTCCAAGGCTTGCATCTCCTTCATCCTCATCACCTTCAGCCATAGCCTCCCATTCGGCCGCCATCGCCTCATCATCAACACCTTCTTCTGATTCTGGGGATTCAGATTCTTCTTCCGCCATCATCTCACCTCCAACCTGTGAAGCCGTTCTTATTGAATAATAATTTCTTTAAACAAGACATCCTTGACTTCAACAGGAATAGCCGCATTTAAACGCCGCAATAGTTCATTTTTTAAATGATACATTCCAGCCGATCCGCTAAGATCCGCCACACGCAACTGCCGCAGATAGACTTGAAACCGATCAACAATACGTGGGATGAGTGGTTCAACTATCAAAATAGCTTCTTCATTATCCAATTCGATCACCACTTTGAGTTTCAGGAATTTTGTTCCTTTTCCCCCTGTGTTCAAGTTCACAATCATGTCCGGCAAGTCATAAAAAACGATCGCACTCGGATCGAATGCTTCCTCAACATGTTCGCCATCGGCATGTTCTTCGCCTTCACCGCCACCCAACAAACCAAAGAAAAAAGCCGCCCCCAATCCAAGTACGATAACGAGGACAGGCGCGCCCACAAAGAGAACAAGCTTTTTGCCACTCAGTTTTTTCTTTCCGCCTTCTTCAGAATCTGAGTCTTCTTCTGAATCTTCAGCGTCTAAGTTTTCTTTTTCTTCTTCTTCAGCCATCACACTTTTTCAAAATAGAATTTGTCTTCACAAACGTCTCCAATCACCTTCTGATCGGAAAGAACGCCGTAAAGCTTTGTCTGCACTAATTTATCTGCCCTGTAGTTAATGATTGGTTGTCGCAATCGCTAAAAGACGAACAATCGGATGGGATAGGAAAAAAATACCGGGTAATGCCTGCCATAGGCGGCACAAACACCCATGACGCTTCCACCCGATATGCTCGTAAGGCGTTGTTATTAATATACTATTTTTGTGGCATGGGCCATGCAAATACCTTTACTGAAAATTCCGTGCGCACATCAAAATTAAAATGCGGCGCCGCTGACAGAAAGGCAGACCCCATGAGCAACACAATGTCGATCGCTCTGTCCCAACAGATGGCTCTCAGGCGCAATATGGATGTGATCGCCAACAATCTCGCCAATATGAACACCACGGCGTTCAAAACTGAAAGCGTAATTTTCGAAGAATACCTGATGGATGTTCAAAAACCTGACGGGAATACTGAATCTTTTTCCTACGTGCTTGACCAAGGCGTTAACAGAGACTTAACCGAGGGACATCAACAGGTCACCGGTAACCCTCTTGATTTTTCCATTAAAGGCCCCGGTTACTTTGTCATCGAAACAGATGCCGGAGAGCGGTACACGCGAAATGGAAATTTTACGCTCAATCCAGAAGGTCAACTTGTCACCAAAGAAGGGTACGCCGTTCTCGACACAGGGCGGGCGCCTATCACTTTCACGCCACAAGATGGTGAGATAACGGTTGCGGAAGATGGCACGATCTCAACGCAGCTTGGCCAAAGAGGTCAACTTTATGTGGTGTCATTCGACAATGAAAGCGAATTGTCAAAAGAAGGCGGCAGCCTTTTTAGCACATTGCAAACGGCAACGCCCGTGGAAGATATTATTATCGTTCAAGGCATGACCGAACAATCAAATGTGGCCCCAATCATAGAGATGACCAAGATGATTAGCGTTCTGCGCGCCTATCAATCCGCCTCGGAACTCTTGAAGGCAAATCAGGACATGAATACTGAAGCCATACGAACCTTGAGCGGCAACAATTAAACGCATGACCCGCACAAGGAATATCGAAACAGTGAATAACCCGGAAGGAAACGGACAATGAGGGCGCTGAGCATCGCCGCCACAGGAATGTTGGCGCAGCAATTAAATGTCGAAGTCATTTCGAATAACCTCGCTAACATGAATACGACGGGATTCAAAAGACAACGCGCTGAATTCCAGGACCTTCTCTATCAGAACGTCAAGCGAGTCGGCGCGGCGTCATCAGATACAGGCACGGTCGATCCCAGCGGAGTTCAAATCGGCGTCGGCGTTAAGGCAGGTTCGACCTTCCGTGTTGTCGCACAAGGCGATCTGAACCCAACTGACAATAGATATGATCTTGCCGTTCAGGGCCGAGGGTTTTTCCGCATTCAACTTCCCTCAGGTGTGGACGGATATACGCGCGCGGGCACATTTTCCTTAAGTCCGGTTGGTCAATTAGTGACAGCCGATGGTTACATCGTCTCCCCAGGCATCAATATTCCGCAAGACGCCGTAGATGTTTCCATAAACACGCAAGGTGAGGTGCAGGTTGTCACGCAAGGCCAGGTGACCCCCCAGATCGTCGGTCAACTTGAATTGGTGAATTTTTTCAACGATTCAGGGTTGGAGGCCGTAGGCGGCAATCTCTTCCTTGAATCGGCCGCCTCGGGCCCGCCAACGATTGGCGCTCCTGGATCAATTGGTTTTGGAACTGTCTTGCAAGGCTTTCTTGAAACTTCAAATGTTAATTCGGTAGCGGAAATTTCAGCGTTAATCACTGCACAGCGCGCTTATGAAATGAACGCCAAAGTGATCAGCACAGCCGACGAAATGATGTCAACGACAAGCAATCTGAGATAACAGATAAAAACTGGAATTTGAAATCATGATAGAAAATCGATTCTCCTATCCGCGCCTCGCATACCTGAAAACCTTAACATGTGCGGCATTCATCGCTCTCGCATACCTTGCTGTTGGTCCGGCCCAAGCCGAAACAGCGAAACTTGTCTCCCTGAAACCGGACATCCGCATCAATGGTTCTTTTGTCACGCTCGGCGATATTTTCACTCAAGCAGGGGAGGCAGCCCATGTGGTTCTCGCCGATGCCCCAGCTCCAGGCAGAAGGTTAGCGCTCAAGGCGCGCAGGGTCGCAGCTTTCTCTTATCAGCGCGGACTAATTTGGAAAAATTCAGCACAGCTTGAATATATCTTCATTCATCGGACAAGCCTCACCATCGAAACGCCTGTGATTCTTGACGCTGTTACCAAAGCGCTAGAACTTGAATCGTCTTTCAGCACATTGGATGTGGAATTGAGCGACCGTAATTTAAAGCTCAATGTTCCATCACATCTGGATGGTTCAGTCGAAATACGCGAACTCTCCTATGATTCGGCATCGGGACATTTTGAAGCCATTCTTCATGCCGGTGGCAATGATCCTGAGAGTATAAACACCCATATTTCGGGACGCGCCTATGAGGCTTTCGAAGTCCCGACGCTCAGCCGCGCACGCCGTTCAGGAGATGTGATCGAAGCCAGCGATATCGAATGGAAACGTTTCAGACAAACCCGGGTCGGCCGAACCGTCATTACGGATGAGGCCTCCCTCATTGGCATGTCTTTAAAACGTCAGATTGCCCCGGGCCAGCCATTGCGGAAATCGGATATTGAACGACCGGTGATCGTTAAAAAAGGCGCATTGATTACCTTGGTTTTCCGCTCCCCCGGCATCACGCTCACCGCCCTAGGCCGCACCTTATCTGAGGGGGGGCAGGGCGATGTCATTCGCATCATAAACACTCAATCAAATAGAACTGTGCAAGCCAGAGTGACCACGTCGCAAGAAGCAATCGTCGCCGATTTATCAACACAAGTTTCCGTAAACCCGTGATCCTTCTGAAAAATTAGGAATAACCCCGATGTTACGCATTAAACCCTCGCTTCTCACCTCCGCCCTGCTGATGGGCGCCGCCCTTCAACTCAGCGCCTGCAGCACGCTGGATAGACTC
>JAJFIM010000452.1 GCA_021774995.1 Alphaproteobacteria bacterium
GTGAGTGTCGTGGAAAACACCACCGCCATAGCGGCAAAGCCCACCAGTGAAGCGATGGTCGACCCCAATGAAGCTTCGTAGAGCGCTAAGATTTGGACGGCGAAAGCCGGCGCGCTTTGCTCGAAAGTCGCGCCCGATTGAAACATAACGCCCGCCCCCATCAACACAAAGCAAAGGGCGAGAATGGTGGTGACGATAAACCCGATATTAAAATCCAGTGCGGATTCGCGGACGGTGGGCTGATGCCTGGTCACGCGCGCCTTTGCTTGCGTCCACAGAGATTGCCACACCGCCGTGTCCAGTGGCGCAGGCATCCAGCCGACCAATGCGGCAATAAAGATGATCGTCGCCGGTTCAAAATTTTGCGGCCAAAAATCGTCAAATCCCGCAAATGGTATATGTGAGATGGTCAACGCCGTCGCGAGGAGTGTGACGATCGTTAAAAACGCCAGGAGCAGTTTGATCAAAAAATCAAGCGCGCGAAACTCCCCGATGAAAAGAATGCCGAGAATGACAGCCCAAATCATCAAAGATATGGTGGGCAAATCCTGGTCGAGATTAAAAGTGACTTTTGCGAGCGCGGCGGTTGTCAGTGAAATCGCAGCGGCCCCGGCAAACATCGTCAACAGCGTGATGCCTACGAACAGCCAGAGAACGCCCTTCCCCTGCCGCCTATACGCCACAAGCAGGTTTTCCCCCGTTGCGGCGGCGTATTGAGAACCAAAGCGAAAAGCGGGGTATTTCACGACATTGGCGATGATCACAAAGACCATCAAAGCCAATCCATAAACAGCTCCGGCGCGGGTTGATTGAACGAGATGTGACACCCCAATGGCGGCGCCGGCAAACAACATGCCCGGACCAAAGGCTTTCCAAAAATCAGAGCCTGATTTGTCTTCCCCCATGCGAATGGGTCCCCCCCTTTTTGTTTTTGTAAAGGCCATGGCTTGGGCCTCGCGGCAATTAGTTTAACCCTAAAGTTTTTCTTGTAAAGTTCCAGAGCGTCTCTGGTTATGAAAATTTACTTCTGAACATAAAATAAGCCGCCCCGACGAGGCACAGCCCCGCCCAGAGGAAATCCAGTTTCAGCGGCTCTTTCATGTAAAGGATGGAAAAGGGGACGAAAATGCTCAACGTAATCACTTCCTGAAGCACTTTTAACTGCCCCAGACTCAAAACATTGATACCTATTCGATTTGCTGGCACCTGAAACATATATTCAAATAACGCAATGCCCCAGCTTATCAGTGCTGCAACAAACCATGGTTTGTCTCCCAGATCTTTCAGGTGGGCATACCACGCAAATGTCATGAAGATATTGCTACAGATGAGCAGTGAAACTGTTGTGAATATGGGGTTCAAAAATTGTCTCCTTCGATAGCCCTTTGAAACCTCAAATTGCACATACAGCAGATTTTCACACCGTGCGCCATACCGTCTCATGCATTGTCACGTGAAAATTCCGGCCAGCACAAATTGTCGGCGTCAGATGCCATATTCTTCCCTGGCGCTTCTGATGCCCTGCCCAGAGAGTGCGCCTAGCCCCTCTACCTGTGCCGCCCCGGCTGTGGCTTCTAGCAATTAGTTTAGCCCTAAAGTTTTTCTTGTAAAGTCCTCAGCCCTGCGGCAAACTTTTTCCAATAACAGGGAGAGGGTGGGCCATGATCAAATCGAGCTTTTCCATAACGAACGCATCATCGCATCTCGTGCGGCTGAGTTGCGCGCTCGGACTTGTCCTAACGGCGTCTCTCTCCCCAACGCGCGCCGACGAGGCGCCGCCTGTCCCCACCCCGCCATGGGATCCCGGAGACGAACTGGGCATGGCCAACACGCAAGGGCCCGGCACATGGGCCCGCTGCGCGCCCTATCTCACGGCGCCTGGCGCGAAGTCTTATGAGCTGTCTCATCTGCGCTCCAACACCATGCCCGCCTCTCCCTTTGGCGCACCACTTAAATATTCTTTTCGGCCCACGGTCGGCTTGCCCGGCACGCGCCACGCTTTCAACGGCGAATCGTCAACCGGCGAGACCGGCGCCCAAGGCACGCAGATGGACGCCCTGGGCCACTTTGCTTATCTTGATGAGCCCTGGTCTGGGACTGGCGATTTTCCCTCCCAAGACGCGAAATATTACGGCGGGTATACGCAACAAGACGTCAAACCGGCGCCCGACGGGCCGCTCCTTAAATTGGGAATCGACAAAGCGCCTCCCATCATCACCAGCGCCGTTTTATTGGATGCGCGCGCGATATTGGGAAGGGGCGAGGCGCTAACAGGCGACGCGATCATCACTGCCGCCGATATTGAAAGCATGTTGGCTGCTCAAGGCCTGAGACGGCGCGGCCTGCTTCCCGGCGACGCCCTCTTTATCTACACCGGATGGGAGGATCATTGGGCTGATCCCGATACGGATAAAATTTATTATGCGATGGGGCCTGGACTCTCAACAGATGCGGTGAAATATATCCAAAACAAAGCAATTGTTCTCGTCTCTCTTGACAATCCGTTTACGGATCCCGTCAAACAAGGTCAACTCGCGGGCCAGGCCGAACCAGCGGAGGGGACGCCGGAAGGCCTGCCGTTTATTAATCACCACCAAAACCTGACTCAATCAGGCATTCATCAAATTCAAAACAGCCATCTGGAAGAATTAGCGCAGGATAAAGTCTGGCTTTCCTGTGTCATGATTCTTCCCTTACGCATTAAAGGCGCATCCGGTTCTCCCGTTCGCCCCATCGCAATCGGTGCGCCCACTGAATAATTTACCTACAAACAAATAGAAACGCAGAGGATCTCTTTAAGATGGCCGAAAACCTCATGCTCGACAAAGAGCAGTTCAAGATTGGTTTCTTCTCGCCCAATTGCTCCGGCGGCATGGCGGTGACGAAAGTCCCCGAACGCTGGGTCAATTCCTGGGATAATAATGTTGCATTGGCGCAGCTTGCCGACGATGCGGGCTGTGATTTCATCCTTCCCATTGCCCGCTGGATCGGTTATGGCGGCGCGACTAATTTTCACGGTAACGTGTTGGAGACGATGGCCTGGTCGGCCGGTCTGCTGGCGTTGACTAAAAAAATCTCCGTCATCGCCACCATGCACACCGCGTTCAACCATCCGGTTGTGATCGCTAAACAGATCGCCACGATCGACCAGATTTCTCATGGACGCGCAGGGCTGAACATTGTCTGCGGGTGGAACAAGCCGGAATATGACGCCATGGGAATTGACATGCCCGATGACCACGAAACCCGCTATGCATATGGCGAGGAATGGTATCAGCTCGTCAAAAAACTCTGGACGGAAGAGGAAGCCTTTGACTGGGACGGTAAATATTTTCATGCCAAAGGCGTATACGGCAATCCTAAGCCTGTGCGCGGCAGCGTGCCGATCATTAATGCGGCCGGGTCCGGCGAAGGCCGCGAGTTCGCCACGCGCAATGCTAATTTCCTCTTCACCCCGGCAATCGACCTGGAGCGATCCAAAGGGGAAGTCATCGAAATAAAGGAAAAAGCCGCCGCCAAGGGGCGCGATGTTGACGTGATCACCCTCACCACCATCGTGTGTAGGCCCACGCAGAAAGAGGCCGATGACTATTTAAAATATTACGCCGATGACAATGCCGATTGGGAGGCTGTCGACAATCTCGTGAACCTGCAATTCGCCCACGCGCAATCCTTCCCACACGACCTTCTGGCCCTGATCCGCGACCGCTTCGCCGCAGGCCATGGCGGCTATCCGCTGGTGGGGACGCCCGAAGTTGTTGCCGACGGAATTGAGGAGATCTACGAAGCCGGCTTTGGCGGCGTCACCCTCGCCTTCGTCGATTACGTCAAAGAGTTCCCCTACTTTCGCGACGAAGTCATGCCCCTACTGGAGAAACGCGGCATTCGGAAGGCTAGATAATTATAACAAACCTGTATCACTCAAATCGAGTCTGTACGATTGTAAATTCCTTCTGACACTTTCCTGTCCAAAGACATCAGTGAATCAACATACTCCTGAAAGTCAGTAAAGAAGAATGGCTTCCTTTCCTTCCAGTAAATTGCCCAACCTGGCAGATCTTTTGTCACAACGATAGATTCTAAAATCGTGTTAAGGATTTGACTATCAAGAGTACCCTCTTTCGCGAGATAGTAACTGTTTTGAAAACTTATGATTGCCGCATGTAAATTCATGATGGCTTGAAATCTCTGCTGTGATGTCAATTCCTCAGGGGTCTGAAGAAAATCCAAAAACAAGGCGCTTGTTTGCTCACTACAGCCGGTTGCCATATACCATGCGCTCATGGATGCGCTGGCCGCGCTCGCCGTCGCGGTGCGTGTTGCGCGCGCAGTCTCCCTTAACTGGAATTCCACAAAAACCAACGAAACAATAACTGCCGCAGCGCCGATCACTTCAGCAACACTCGCTAAATTAGAAAGTGTGAAATCCATCTGTATGCGCCTTCCATCTCATTTATCAAAACTTCATCTTACGCAATAAATTTGAGACACATCACAACATCATACTTTAGTTATTGAATAAAGGGTCGATACTTTAGGTCTGGGCATACCAACCCCAAGGATATCAATTTGTTACTGATACAAGGCGCTAAGTCAGAATACTAACTTTTCATAGCTATTTGAATTTAAGGAAGTGGTGCCCAGGGGCGGAATCGAACCACCGACACAAGGATTTTCAGTCCTCTGCTCTACCAACTGAGCTACCTGGGCTTTTTGAGGGGAGAGCGGGATGACCGTGCGCTCCCCTTGGCTGAATGCCGGGCGTTTATAGGTGATATGCCCGGCCCTGTCCAGAGAGAGAAAAAGAGAAACATTTCAGATGCTTACCTCTTGACATGCACGTCAAATCTGGCGCGGGGCCAATGGTCGCATGGTTGAATTTTAACCTGTCCCGCCACGCGCGATTCGAGTGCCTGGACGACAAGAGGATGTGCGCTCAACCATTGCCCCAGCGCGGCGCTGAGTTGGATCTCAAGGGGGAGACCCGGCGCGGCGGCCGCCTCCCGCTCAAGCGCGCGGGCCAAACGGTCCGCCAATTCCGCATTAGCCAGATCGCGGCGCGGCGCTGCGGCGGGTTCGGTGAGTTGGCTTTCAAGTGACGGACGGCTTCTGCGACGGGCCATCTCGATCACCCCGAAGGGAGATAAAGGCGTAATCCGGCAGGGCGTGGGGTCGGCATTCAGTGCTGTTTTAAACGCGGTTTCAAGTTGCGCGCGATGCTTGCGTGGCTTCATCTGGATAAAGTCGATCACGATCAACCCCCCGATCGCGCGCAGCCGCACTTGAGCAGCTATCTCCACTGCCGCTTGTTTGTTGACTTCAAGAGCGGTTTCAGCCGGCGTGCTGGCCGCAAAGCCGCCAGAATTGACATCCACGGCGGTAAACCCTTCCGTACTCTCGAATGTGATCCAGCCGCCGCAAGGCAAAGGCGCACGCGGGGACAACGCCGCATCAATTTCCGCATCCAGTTCTTGGGCGTCAAAAGTCGCGCCTCCCTTTCCCGCATGCAGCAAGGGCAATACGCCCGGCGCATGTAGACGGGCATAGTCTTGCGCTCTTTTCAGACCGACGGAACCACCAAACCAGACAGGCTCTTGCTTACCCACCACATGATCGCGCACAATCTGCGCTTCCGGGCTCAGCGGCGCATCAACACGGGTCCGGGGCTTTGCATCGCGGGGCGAAACTTGCAGCGCCTTCCACTGCGCGCCCAAGCCCTTCGCGGTGAGCTGCGGTCCTTTATCGCCGCGCGCCTCGCCGATCACTTGCACAAGAATGCGCGCGCCTTCATGCACAGGCTTGTCCACATAGCGCGCGGCCAAGAACCCCGTTACATCAGGCAGGATATCAACAAAGACCGCGTCCACGCCAGGCACGGCGCGCACCACGCGCCCGACAAACACGCCCCCTAAAAGCGGCAGAGGGCTAATTCCATTTTTTAATTCAGTAGACGGATAGATGTAAATATCCACAATGCCCCCATCTGCAACGCGCGCGAGACGCGTTTGCAAGACGCCGGTCTGCACGAAAAGTTCGCCTGTGGCAGATGTGCTCCTGGGCGGCAAATCCGTCACGATTGAGTCCAGAAATTATAACCGGCGGCGGTCAGTATATTTGCGGTTTCAAACAGTGGCAAACCCACCACGTTGGAGTAGGACCCATTGATGGATTTAACGAACGCCGCCGCCCGCCCCTGAATGCCGTATCCTCCGGCCAATCCCCGCCATTCGCCGCTCATCAGATAGGCCGCGCATTCGCGCGCCTCCAGCCGTTTGAACTGAACGCGCGTCATCACGAGGCGCGTATGCAAGCGCCCTTGCGCATCAATCAACGCCAGAGCGGTGGTGACCCGGTGCGCACGACCCGACAGCAATTTCAAACAGTTTTGAGCATCATTTTTCGTATCCGGCTTGGGCAGTATCCGCCGGCCGCATGCGACAATCGTATCTGCGGCCAAGACCATGGCGGGACCTTCACCGGACAAGCGCGCAGCGACAACGCGGGCTTTCTCCGCACCAAGACGGCGGGCTGTGTCATGCGGCAATTCTTTTGGCCGGGGCGTCTCGTCTATAGCGGCGGGATGCACGAGGTCAGGCGTAATTCCGATCTGCGCAAGCAGCGTCAGCCGCCGCGGACTCTGGCTGGCCAGAATCAATCGTGGTCGCTC
>JAJFIM010000453.1 GCA_021774995.1 Alphaproteobacteria bacterium
CGGCTTTGTTCCACGACCCATGAAGAGAGACAAAGGCGTCCCCCCGAAATTCTTCAGGAAATTGCGTCCCGTCATAGAAAATCAGATCGATCGGCGTTGAATGCGCCTGAAACAAAACGTCCGGAACTTGCGTTTTGGCGACAAGATCGGGCCTTTTATCGCCAAATTTTGGGTCCGGGTTGGGACCTGCATAGGCGTAAGGCCAGCCATAAAATTTGCCCTCCTCCACCCGCGTCAGATAATCGGGCGCGAGGTCGTCGCCATAAGTATCGCGCTCCGCAACAACGGCATAAAGATCCTCCGTGCCGGGATAAAACGCCAACCCAATGGGATTACGCAAACCCGAAGCAAAGGTTGTCTGCTCTGACCCATCAAGACGAAATCTTTGAATGGTGGCGTGGGGCAAAGGATCTTCGAGCACATTGGCGGTGCTCCCCACCGTGACATACATATAATCATTCTTTAGATCGAGGGCGAGAACGCGTTGATAATGCGTGCCGACCTTTTTGCCAAAGGCGTTTTCCGGCGTCAGGCGGTCACGCGTTTGCGCCTCCAGCGCGCCATCCGCATAAGGCAGGCGCCACACACCTTGGGTGTCTGACACCAACAACGCCCCGTCGACAAACATGATCCCCATGGGTTTGTCAAAATCGCGCGCAAAGGTGGCGCGCATGTCAGCGACCCCATCGCCGTCTTCGTCTCTCAACACGGTGATTTTATCGCCGTCATCCACTTTGCGAAATTGGCTGCTGGGCTCGGTAACAAATACATCGCCATTCTTGGCAATCGCCAACCAGCGCGGCTGCGACAAACCTTCCGCAAAAAGCGTGGCCTCAAAGCCTTCCGGAAGCCTCAAATGATCCCCAGGCCGGCGCGGCGCCACCCGCATGAAAGTCACCGCATTTTTCGTTGCATAAGGCGCGGGCAGATCATCAGCGGAAATATTAAATTCGTCGCCCGGCTTCTCATCCGCCGCGGCCAGGGTAGGCGAGAACCACAAGGCCAGAGCCAAAATAGATATATTTGCAAAATATCGTGTAGCGAAACGCATGGGTGATGAACTCCTCTCCCTAACAACAGGCAATACTCATTTTTCATTTTCCTCATTATGCCACCAGCCAAGCCGGAAAAGCCAACCCAAAACCACCACGGGTGACAATCGCGCATGTTTGGCTATAATTTAAATAATGAGGAAACACCGAGAGGAAAAATTATGATTTCATGGGCGATCAAAGGACGCGAACTGGCCAATTGCAATTGCGATTACGGATGCCCTTGCCAGTTCAACGCGCTTCCCACCACCGGCACCTGCGAGGCGGCTGTGGGCTATCAAATCGAAGAGGGCCATTTCGGCGACGTTGATCTCAGCGGTCTGCGCGCCGCCACGGTTTATTGGTGGCCGGGACCTGTGCATGAGGGCAATGGAAAAATGCAGCTCATCATTGACGACAAAGCCAATGAAGCGCAACGCGAAGCCCTGATCAAAATCATGTCGGGTGAAGAAACGGAAGAGATGGCAACCATGTGGTTCATATACGGCGCCATGGCTCCAACGAAACTCACCCCCCTTTTCAAACCGATTGACCTGGAAATCGATGTGGAAAATCGCGTGGGCCGCGTTTCCGTCCCCGGCGTTTTCGAAACAATCGGAGAACCTATCCGCAATCCCATGACAGGCGACATCCATCGCGCCCGCATCGATCTGACCGACGGGTTTGAATATGAAGTGGCTGAAATGGGCAGCGCCAGCACGAAGGCGATTGGCGAGATCAAGCTCATTCTGGAAAACACCTACGGACAGTTTGCGCATATTCACTTGTCTAACACCGGCATAGTGCGCAAGGCGGCGTGAGAACAGGCGCCATGTCAGGCGCAACGTCAACTTTGGAATCAACGCTTAAATACGACCGCTGGATTGTGATCAGTGGCCTGAGTTTTATCACTGTTATTTCCTGGGCCTATATCTTGAGCGGCGCCGGAATGACTATGGGCGACGCCACTTCTGGCCCCATGGCGATGGCGCCCGTGTGGAGCTTTGGCTACGCACTGACCATGTTTCTCATGTGGCAGGTGATGATGGTGGCGATGATGCTGCCCAGCGCCGCCCCAATGATCCTTCTGGTCGCCGCCTTGAACCGAAAAAAAAATACCGCGACGGGAAACCCGGCGCTCTTAACCGGGTTATTCGTTTCCGGATATCTGATCGTCTGGGGGGGATTCAGCCTTGCCGCTGTTTTTTTGCAATGGCAGATGGATCGCTGGGCGTTGCTTAACCCTATGATGGCCAGCGCCAGCGCGCCGCTGGGAGCGGCATTGCTTATCGCGGCCGGGGTTTACCAGTTAACGCCTTTGAAGCACGCCTGCTTGCGCCATTGCCGCTCGCCACTTCATTTTATCGGGCGCCGCTGGCGCAGCGGGGCCGGAGGCGCACTCATGATGGGCCTTGATCATGGCGTTTTTTGTTTGGGGTGCTGCTGGGTGTTGATGGGACTTTTATTTTATGGCGGCGTGATGAATCTTGCCTGGATTGGCGGGATTGCGCTTTATGTTCTGATTGAAAAAGTAGCCCCGGCCGGACACTGGATCGGCCGCTTCAGCGGCGCGTTGCTGATCCTCTGGGGAGCGGCGGTTTTAATCCGTTCGTACGCAGGCCTATGAGAAACGCGTATATCAGTGCGCTCATCGTTTTATTCCTCATTTCGGCGTGCGGGAAACCCGATGAAAAAATAGACGCGCACGCGATTGTGGTGGGCGCGGGGATTTCCGGCTTGTCCGCGGCGGTGGAGCTGGCGCGCGGCGGGGCCAAAGTGATCGTGCTCGACATGAATTCGGTCGGAGGCGGCCATGCGGTGATGGCGGGAGGCGTCGCGCTGGTGGGCACGCCGTTACAGGAAGCCCGCGGCATTGCCGATGCGCCCGGTCTCGCATTCGCGGACTGGATGGCGTGGGGCGAGACCAATGATCCGGACTGGACGCGCCTTTATGCAGAGAAATCGCGCGAAGACGTTTATGATTGGGTGAGCGCCATGGGCGTTGAATTCGTCACCCTGATCCCCACGCCGGAAAACAGCGTCCCGCGCTTTCATTTTACCAAAGGCAAAGCGGCGCATCTGGTGTTGCCGCTTTTC
>JAJFIM010000454.1 GCA_021774995.1 Alphaproteobacteria bacterium
GCGACGGTGAAGGGCGTGATCGAATAGCGGTCCCAGCAATTGCATGGCAACGTCTTTAAAGGCCAGGGTCGGCCCGTGAAACAGCTCCAGCAGCCATAAACCGGCATCCAATTGCCGCAGCGGCGTGACCGCTTTGTGGTCAAAGGCGGCGTATGCCTTCTCCACCATGGATTTCAACTCTGAATCACTAAGGGCGCCGCCGACAAAGGGCGCGATCACCCGGCGCGCAACGTCCACATAAGAAAGACCCGCCAGCCCGGCGATCTCTTCCATAGTAAACACCGGCCAGCCTACCGGCACATAAAGACCACCGTCGCGGGCCAGGCCATTAAGCAGAACATCCTCAAACCCGAGATCGTCCGCCTCTCCCCGTGTGCTGATATATTTCAAAACTCTTCTCCGGCGCTTCTAACGATCCGCGCGCCCCAATCGGCCTTGGGCGACATGGAAGGCTAGATATACACCCAACAGCGCCAAAGCCAAGCCATACCATGTTATGGCGTATCCCAAATGGTTGTTGTTTAACACAACCACTGTCCGCCCACCCAAGGGCAACCCCCCCGGATTAGGCGCGCCATCAGCCTCGACGATCACGGGTAGATACGCCTCAATCCCCACTGCGGAAGCCATTTCATCCATATTGAGATAAAACCACAAATTATCCGCTGGCTGATTATCAGGCACAAAGGTTCCCTGCCCCGGCGGCGTGCGCACAATGCCGATCTGCGTCAGGGGTCCCTTTGTCTGACCTTGAACGCGCGTTTGCGGATCTCGGGCGTCGATTGGCACTTGTCCCCGGTCAATAAAAACGGCAGGCAGGTTTTCGCGCAGCAATGGCGTGATGACGTGATAGACGGGCCGGCCCTGAGAATCTTGCGTGAAATAATAAAGCTCATGGGCGTGATCGAACGCGCCCGTGACCATGACGCGCCAGTAATCGATCTCTTGCCGCCCGCTGGCCCTCTTCAATAAATCGTCCAAGGGCTGCGGCGCGCTGACCGTGCGCTCCTCAATTTGAGAAATAATACTGTTTTTCCAGCCAAGCCGCCCGACCTGCCAATTACCCAAAGCCAAGAGTAATGCAAGAGCGGGAAGCGTCGCCAGCGTCGGCCACAAAAGCGGACGAAATGAAATCATCAGCCTCTAACCATCAACCTTACGGCCTTCCGCGGCGTCATTTTTATATTGGAGCGCGATCATCAGCGCTTTAAGGGGCCGCAGCAGCAACAGCGACAAAACGAGCGCCAGCGGTCCCCAAATCACCGCATGAACCCAATAGGGCGGTTGATGCGTAACCTCCAGAATGAGCGCGCCCCCGACCACGATAAAACCCACAATGAACATGATAAATACGGCAGGACCGTCGGCCGAATCAAATTTTGCGTAACTCAACCCACAGTTTTCACATCTGTCTCCGACTTGAAGATAACCGTTAAACAGGCGCCCCTTGCCGCAGCGGGGACAGGCGCCGGTAAGGCCGGTTTTAAACCAGGAAACCGATGCGTTGGCGCTCACCTCTCGGTCCCCTGAACCACCATGACTTAATGCACCACCACATCCGGGCCGCCCCAGACATAGATACTAAAGAAGAGGAACAGCCACACCACATCAACAAAGTGCCAATACCAAGCCGCCGCTTCAAATCCGAAATGCTGTTTGGGCGTAAAATGACCGGCGTAGACGCGCCCTAAACACACAGCCAGGAAAATAGTCCCGATCAATACGTGAAAACCATGAAAGCCCGTGGCCATAAAGAAAGTGGCGCCATAGATATTGCCTGAATAGGAAAATCCGGCATGGGCGTATTCATAAGCCTGAACGCTGGTAAATGCCGCCCCCAGCAGAACCGTCAGCCACAGGCCTTGTATCGCGCTTTTACGATCATCCTGTTGCAGCGCATGATGCGCCCAGGTCACTGTGGTGCCGGATAGCAGCAAGATAAGGGTATTCATTAACGGCAGGTGCCAGGGATCGAAGGCTTCAATCCCAGCAGGCGGCCACACGCCCCCCGTGACAGCAAACCGCGTCGCCTGCTGCGCCTCATCAACAAACAGGAAGGCTCCGAAATAGGCCCAGAACCAGGCCACGAAGAACATCACTTCCGACGCGATGAACAACACCATGCCATAGCGCAGGCCCAGTTGAACCACAGGCGTATGATCCTTGGCGATCTCAGCCTCTCTGATGACGTCGCGCCACCAACTCATCATGACGTAAAGCACGATCGCCAGACCGATGAAGAATATAGCCGGTCCATGATACCCAAACAGGCCATTGGCGTTCATATAGGCCACGCCGCCGATCGCCATGATAAAAGCGCCTATAGACCCGACAATAGGCCACGGGCTGGGATCCACCAGATGATAATCGTGTTTGACTTGTCCGTCGGCCATGGCCCCTCATGCTCCTCGTCAATTATTCTCTGACAGCGGCGCCACGCAAAAACACCCGCGGAACGCCGCCTTCTTATTTTAGTCGCAACTCACTTAAAATTCGTAACGCTTCCTCAGAGGGGCGTTCCGTCTCAAAAAAAGTATAAGACAGTGTGATTGTTTCCACGTCGTCCAGATTAGATTC
>JAJFIM010000455.1 GCA_021774995.1 Alphaproteobacteria bacterium
GGAAGAAAACTTCGGAATCGTCAACCCGCCCGTCTATCACGCTTCGACTGTGCTTTTTCCCACTTTAGACGCCATGAGAAATGTCAAGACGGCGCGCGTCGGCTATGGCCGCTATGGAACGCCGGGCACCGAGGGCTTTGCTGACGCTATGGCGAAGCTGGAGGGCGCTGACAGATGCACGCTCACGCCGAGCGGGCTTGCCGCCATCACCACGGCCATGCTCAGTTTTTTAAAATCCGGCGATCACGTTTTGATGGTGGACACGACATATGAGCCAAGCCGGGCTTTCTGCGATAGCCTGCTTACCGATTTTGGGGTTGAGACCACATATTACGATCCGCTGATCGGGGCCGGCATTGTCGATCTCATGCGCCCCAACACGCGCATCGTCTATACCGAATCCCCCGGCTCTCTGACTTATGAAGTTCAGGACCTGCCCGCCATATCGAAAGCCGCCAAAGGATTTAAAGACGCGGACCAAGACGTCATCATCATGATCGATAACACCTGGGCCAGCCCTTATTTCTTTAAACCTTTTGCGCACGGCGCTGACGTCTCTATCCAGGCCGTCACAAAATATGTCGGCGGCCACGCCGACGTGATGATGGGAACCATAACGTGCACGGAAAAATACTGGAGACAACTCCACCGCATGCGTTCAATTCTGGGAGTAAGCGTCGGACCGGATGATGTCTACCTTGCTCAGCGCGGCCTGCGCACGCTCGGCGTGCGGCTGCGTCAGCATGAGAAGAACGCCCTCATCATTGCCAAATGGCTGCAAGACCAGCCCTTGGTCAAACGCGTCATTTATCCGGCATTGCCTGACGATCCAGGGCATGAAATCTGGAAGAGAGATTTCACCGGCGCGTGCGGCTTGTTTGGAATTGTGCTGGAACAAGGCGCGGACCGGCAAATCTCGGCGCTGCTCGACGACATGAAACTTTTTGGCATGGGATATTCCTGGGGCGGTTATGAAAGCCTGCTGATCCACGTCCCTCTCAAGACGGGCCGAACGGCAACCAGATGGGAGCCCGGCGGGACTTTTTTCCGAATTCATGTGGGCCTGGAAGACCCCGCCGATATGATTGATGATCTGAGCGCCGCATTTGATCGTTACCGGGCAGCAAAGGATGACGCCCCGTGAATCACGCGCCGTCAATAACGTCATGGTTTCCCGCTTTCGCGGGAATGACGGGAAAGCGGGAAACCACAAAACCGCCAACATTCCTCATGGCGGTATTGCTGAACATTCTAACCGCAATGCTGATCATAAACGCCAGCGCCGCCTACGGCGCGCCCAAGCCAGCGCTCACCCTCTTTGCCGCCGCCAGCATGACCGACGCCATGGACGCGCTGGGCGAAGCATTTGAAGACAGGCACGCATTTAAAATCTCCCCTGTCTATGCGGCGTCGTCCGCTCTGGCGCGGCAGATTGAATATGGCGCGCCCGCCGACTTTTTCATTTCGGCAAGCGTGGCCTGGATGGATTATCTGGAAGAGCGCAACCTGATAGAACCCCAGTCGCGTTTTAACTTGGTCAGCAATCAATTGATCCTCGTCACGGCGGGGATTTGCGACCCGGCGCTGGACCTTCATAACAAGGCGTCAATTCTGTCCGGTTTGAAGGGCAGGCGCCTGTCGCTCGGCGAGCCCAGCAGCGTACCCGCGGGCATATACGCCGCGCAAGCGCTCACCTCTCTCGGGCTTTATGACGCGCTGGCGCCGCAAATGGTCTTCGCCGAAAATGTCCGCATGGCGTTAACCTGGGTGACGCGCCGCGCCGTCGATTTCGGAATCGTCTATGCCAGCGACCTGCACGCGGTGACCGGCGTTAATCGCTGCGCCACATTCCCCGAAGCCAGCCATGATCCCATATTGTATCCCATAGCGCATATTAACAACGGGAAAAAAGACCCAAACGCCGCAGCAGCGCAGGCTTTTTTAGCATTTTTAACAAGCGCGGAAGCAAGCGAAATTTTTAATAAATTCGGTTTCGACACGCCGCCAGAATCGACCGCCCAATCAACCCCCGCCCTTCCCTAACGCCGAGCGCCAAATGTTTTTTCTCAATGACATTGAACGGGAAGCTTTGAGCCTTTCCCTTCGCGTGGCGCTAACCGCTACCGCTTTTGGCTTGCCCTTTGCGATTGGCGCGGCCTGGCTGCTTGCAAAAAAGAGTTTTCCCGGCAAGATAATTTTTGATGGACTCATTCACTTGCCCATGATCATACCGCCCGTGGTGGTCGGCTATCTTCTTCTGATCGTTTTTGGACGCAATGGCGCCATCGGTCAGTGGCTCTTTGAGACGCTGAACATTGAATTCGCGTTCAACTGGAAAGGCGCGGCCCTGGCGTCCGGCATAATGGGATTTCCCTTTATGGTGCGCGGCATTCGCCTGTCCATCGAAGCTATTGATCCGCGCATAGAAACGGCGGCGCGCACGCTGGGCGCGTCTCCACTGCGCGTTTTTTTAACCGTGTCGGCGCCGCTCATGCTGCCCGGTCTTATAGCCGGAACGTTTTTAGGCTTTGCCCGCGCGCTCGCCGAGTTTGGCGCCACGATCACTTTTGTTGCCGCCATTCCCCACCAGACGCGCACACTGCCCGTGGCTATTTACATTGCCCTGCAAAAACCTGGCGGCGAGGACGCCGCGTTTCAACTGGTCTTCCTCTCGGCGGTCCTGGCTATCGCCGCTCTGGCCGCCTCGGAGCTTTTTGCGCGTTCGGCGCGGCGGAGGATCTATGGAGCCTCTTAAAGATCAACCAACCCGGGACACGGGCTGCGCGCTTGATGTCGATATCGAAAAAACCCTCGGGCAGTTTTCACTTCACGCCGCATTTCAAAGCATCAGCGGATGCACAGCGCTTTTTGGTCCATCAGGATCAGGTAAAACCACTCTGATCAATATGCTTGCGGGACTGATAAAACCAGAGCGCGGGAGAATTGATATCAGCGGCGCGTGCGTGTTCGATTACGCAAGGGGCATCAATCTGCCGCCCGAAAAACGCCGCATCGGTTACGTCTTTCAAGACGCGCGCCTGTTTCCGCATCTCAACGTAAAGCGCAATTTATCATACGGATTGACCCTAATTCCGGAAGACGAACGCCTGTTCGATCTTGAGAAAGTCGCTCATCTGCTTGACCTGCACTCTTTAATGCAGCGGCGTCCTCATAAACTCTCGGGCGGCGAACGCCAGCGCGTCGCCATTGGCCGGGCTTTGCTGTCCAGCCCGCGCCTGTTGCTGATGGACGAACCCCTCGCCAATCTTGACCCGAAGCGGCGTCTGGAGATTCTCCCCTTTATCGAAAACCTCCGAGATAATTTAAAAATCCCCATCGTCTATGTATCTCACAGCGTCGATGAGGTGATCCGCCTCGCCGACAAGGTCGTTGTACTCGACCATGGCCGCGTTTCCGCGCAAGGGGGGATACGGGACGTCCTGAACCGCATCGATATTCAAACCGAATTTGCCGCCGCCTCAACCGATGAAGCGCCCGACTTTGGCGCCGTGCTCACCGCCACAGTGGCCGCGCATGAACGTGAGGACGGTTTGACGCGCCTCGCTATCGCGGGCGATAAATTACTCGTGCCGCAAATTGACGAAGAGATAGGCAAAACTTTGCGCATCCGCATCCGGGCGCGCGACGTTGCGCTGGCCAAACAAGCTCCAACGGGTTTGAGCGTTCTAAACACCCTGCGCGCGCGCGTCACCGAACTTGTGAATCAAAGCCGCACGCACATTGACGTTAAACTGGAAACGGAGGGCGGCGCGCAAATCTGGTCCCGCATCACGCTGCGGTCCGGGCGTGAACTTGACATAAAACCAGGCGCCGAGATCTGGCTCCTGATCAAGACCGTGGCGCTGGAAACCGGTCTTTCGCAGCGCATCCACTGATACAAAAAGGGCTATGGGGATATTCCGGCCTTGGTGCGCCGAGCCCCTACGCCAAAAAGCAGATTCTCCATCAGGAGGGTGGAATTTGCCGAGAGTCAGATTGTTGCAGTCTTAGTATATTATTACTTATAAACTTGAATCATTCTAACAAAAGGCATATTCTTCATGATCTGCGCCACTTTTTCGCTCTTGTAGTGAGAGTTAAATGTATCGACACACTCATTTGAGGAGATTCCGTTATGCCGCTTTGCACACCCGCCAAACGTTTTTCCTATAGCCTTCTGACAGCCGCCACGATTGCCCTCACCGCACCCGCCCTTGCCGCCAACGCCCAGGAACCAAGCAGCTTTGCTCCGGTAGTCATCACGGACGATTTCGCGACAACAAAAAGTCGTATGGAAAACGAGAAAGCCGGGATCACCAAGCGCCACCAAGACCTACTGGAAAGCCGCTATGATTTGAGCGACGCCCCTATGAAGAACGAAACGATGTCCGGCGGGAAGCCCGTGCAGGCTGGCATACGCGTTAAGCTGCCGGATGGCGTGACATCCTGGCAATCATTAGCGATGAAGCCCATTGGTGAAATCCGTGAGAAAGATTTATTTCCAGGAGGATTTTTTCCGCTGCCTCACCCTAACCATCCCGAAGGAGGGATGCTTTTTCCCCAATTTGAGATTGACGAAATCAACAAACAGGAAAAGCGTGATCTGACCCGTTTTGACCTTGATTATGATCTCCCCGATCATTTTCTGCCTGATTTTCCGGCGGCGATATATCTGACCACACGACCAGACCTTGGCGACGTCTCGCAAGGCAATCTTGTTACCATCATGAATTATTACGATCTATTCAATGGTATTTTAAATCCAAAACAACTTGATGGTCTGCGCCTATTGCTCACGCCCACGCCCCAACAGCAATTTAATCTCACCCATGACCGCCGATCCGCGCTTCCCAGCCGCGGAGTTGCCTGTCTCGATTGCCACGCCAATGGTCACACCAATGCAGCGACACATTTGGTTGGCGACATGCGACCTCAGGAATTTCGGCATCGCATCGACACGCCTTCTCTGAGAGGCGTCAATATCCAGCGTCTGTTCGGCTCGCAACGCGCATTGAAAACTGTCGAAGATTTCACCGAATTTGAGCAGCGCGCCGCTTACTTTGATGGTGATCCCGTCATTGCCGTCAAAAAGGGCGTCAACATTCTGGAACGCGGTAGCCAGGTTCACGCCATGGCTGAGTTCCAAGCACTGCTGGCTTTCCCCCCGGCGCCGAAACTTGATGTCTTCGGGAAACTTGACCGCAAAATAGCCACTAAGGCGGAATTGCGGGGTGAGGAAGTTTTTAACGGCAAGGGCCGCTGTTCAGCCTGCCACGTCGCCCCATATTACACCGACAATTTGATGCATGACCTCCAGGTTGAGCGCTTTTTTAAACCGCGCATGATCAATGGGCGCATGGCGTCAGCCGATGGTCCGATAAAAACTTTCCCCTTGCGCGGCATCAAGGATTCGCCAAGTTATCTCCACGATGGCCGCCTTCTCACTCTGGCCGATACGGTTGAGTTTTTTAACTTGATCCTGCAGCTCGGTCTCACGGAGGAAGAAAAATCGGATCTGGTGTCCTTCATGCTTGTACTCTAGGCCGTGGTGAGAATCTGCGCACGCGCCCCAGGCGAAGATGGCGCCTACTCCGACCTCAACGCTTCGATGGGATCGAGTTGGGCGGCGCGATTGGCGGGGTAGTAGCCGAAAAAGACGCCGATGGCGGCGGCGGAGCCGAACGCCAGAAACGCGGCTTGTATGGGGAGAAGCGTCGGCCAGCCGGCAAAATTTGCGATGGCGACCGATCCCAGCGCGCCGAGCGCAACGCCGATAACGCCGCCCGCGAGCGAGAGCGTCAGAGCCTCGATGAGAAATTGCAATTGTATGTCTTTGCGCCGCGCGCCCAGAGCCATGCGCAAGCCGATCTCCCGTGTGCGCTCCGACACCGACACCAGCATGATGTTCATAATGCCGATGCCGCCGACGATGAGTGAAACGGAAGCGATAGACGCCAGCAATAGCGACATCGCGCGCGTCGTTTGAACGCTGCTCTCCATCATTTGCGTCAAATTGCGAATGCTGAAATCATCGGCGTCCCGGTCGGTCAGGCGGTGACGCGTGCGCAGCAAAGATTTCACATCCCGCTCAACCTGGCTCATGCTTTCCAATTGCGCGATCTTCACCGTGATCGAGGCCACGCGGTCGCCGCTCAAGCGGTCGGAACCGATCACGCGTTGCTTGGCGGTGGACAAAGGAATAAACACGATGTCGTCCCGGTCCGTGCCAAAGGCGGTTTGGCCCTTTTCGGCGAGCAACCCGATAATACGGAACGGAACGCGGTTGATGCGCAGCACGGCGTCGATGGGGTCTTGTCCGGGAAAAAGATTATCGGCAATAGTTTGACCGATGACGGCGGTTTTAGTGCCCCCGCGCATATCCGTTTCAGTAAAAAATCGCCCGCTCACCAGCCGCCAACTGCGCGCCTGAAAGACGCCTGGCGTGGCGCCGGTGACGCGGGCGCGCCAATTGACGTTACCGGCGATAAGCTGGGCGAATTCCTGCGCGGTCGAGGCGACAACCTCCACATTGTTGATTTCTTCCTCGATAGCGCGTGCGTCCGCCAAGGTGAGAGATTGTTGAGACCCGGCGCCCGCGCTGGCCCCGCCCATGCGCCGCGACCCGGGAGAAATCGTGATGATGTTCGTCCCCATCCCCTGCATGATGCCTTCAATATTTGACTGAGCGCCCGATCCAATAGCGATCATGACGACAACAGCGGCAACGCCGATAATAATTCCAAGCATCGTCAGTATGCTGCGCATCAAATTTGCGCGCAATGACTGAAGAGCCGATTGAAGGGCGTCAAGAGGACTCAACGAACGCCTCCTTAACTGATGTTTCGCCGTGCGTCACTTTTTCATCCGAAACCATTTTTCCATCGCGAAAGTGCAATATGCGGTCAGCATAATTGGCAACCTCCGCATCGTGCGTCACCACGATTAACGTACGCCCTTGCGCGTGTAGTTTTTGAAAAAGCTGCATGATGTCTTTGCCGGTGCGGCTATCGAGCGCGCCGGTCGGCTCGTCGGCAAAAAGAATAGAAGGGTCGTTCACCAGGGCGCGGGCGATGGCGACGCGTTGCTGTTGTCCGCCCGATAATTGCGTGGGCAAGTGATCCATGCGTTCCGCCAGCCCGAGAGAGCGCAGGGCCTCCTCGGCCCGGATTTTGCGCTCGCTGCGCGTCAACCCGCTGTAAACCAAGGGAAGCTCCACATTGCCGAGCGCGGAAATACGGGGCAGCAGATTGAACGACTGGAAGACAAAACCGATTTCCTGATTGCGCAATTGCGCAAGATCGTCGAGGGACATCCGGGACGTATCCAGACCGCTGCAAGTATAGCGCCCTGAACTGGGGGTATCGAGGCACCCCAGGAGATTCATCAATGTCGACTTGCCCGACCCGGACGGACCCATAATAGAAACGAACTCGCCCTTGCTCACGGTGAGCGACACATTGTCCAAGGCGCGAATTATCTGCGGGCCCATTTGATAGGACCTGCACAAATCGTGCGTGGTGATGATTTCTTGCGCCATTTAGAAAAAGCCAAAGCGTCGCCGCCGGGTCTGGGATGGCTGGCCTGGGCCGCCCTGCCCCACGATGATGGCGGCGCCTTCTTTCAAATCGCCCGAAAGAAGCTCGCTATAAGTTCCGTCGGATATACCCAGAACCACCCTTTTCATGATCGCATCGCCGTCCTCGTCCAGCACCCAAATCGGCGCGCCTTTCGGGCGGGAGCGCTCTTGCGGCGGACCGTCCGCTGATGGGCGCGAACGGGGGCGGCGCATGGTCGCGCTCTCTTGCCCCTGAGGGCGAAAGCGCAGGGCGCGGTTAGGAATTTTAAGTACGGAATCGCGCGCGACGGAAATGATTTCCACATTAGCGGTCATTCCCGGCAACAGGCGTTGATCGGCATTGCCAGCCGACACAATCACCGTGTAAGTGACAACGTTTTGCTCCACCTGCGGCGCCTTGCGAATTTGCTTCACGAAGCCAGTAAATTCCTCTTCCGGGTAGGCGTCAACAGTAAAAGACGCCTGTTGACCATCATTTATCTGACCGATATCGGCTTCATCCACGCGCACTTCAAGTTGCATCTGCGCCAGATCCTGCGCGATTGTGAAAAGAATAGGCGCCTGCAGGCTGGCGGCGACGGTTTGGCCGATATCGATGTCCCGGCCAATCACGACGCCATCCACAGGCGAGCGGATATAGGTGCGCTCCAAATCAACAAAGGCGCTTTTTAAAGACGCCTCCCGCTGCTTCACCTGAGCGTCCGCGGTAATGGTTTGCGCTTCAGCGGAAGCGAGGCGCGCGGCTGCCTTTTCAGCCTCGGCTTTGGCGGTGTCTAATTGCGATTCAGGGATGTTGCGGCTGGCCCGGAGTTTTTCAGAGCGCGTGAGGACTCGCTCGGCTTCCTCCAATGCGGCCTCCGCCTCGC
>JAJFIM010000456.1 GCA_021774995.1 Alphaproteobacteria bacterium
TGTGCGGTTGAAAGAGCTCGGCATGGCCGTCATTCTCATCGCGCGGGCGCGCCCGAAAGGGGCGCTGGAGGGATTGGCGCCGCGCACGGTGGAAGCGCTGAAATCTTTAGGGTTTGGGCGCGCCGCCGCGCTCAGCGCCGGTGCTACCATACGGCAAGTGCGGTGGAATGGACTGCACTCCGACGCCAATAGCGAAGCTCTTGTCGAGCGCGCGCGATTTGACGCCGCACTACTGACCTGCGTCGCTGAGGCGGGCGTAACCCTCATTAAGGGTTCCACCTTGCGCATGGTCCGTCAGGAATCCGGATGGCGCATTGATGCGCGCGGCGAAAGAGGGGACGCGCATGTAATTCACGCCCGCATGATTGTTGAGGCGCGCGGACGGCGTGCTTTACCCCGCAGGCTGTCCCGCCTGAACGGCCCGGCGACGTTTTCGCTTGCCCGCTGGTATGAAGGCGCTGAAATTGGGGAAAGTTTTACCGCTATTGCTTCCCACAAAGATGGTTGGTCCTGGCTCGCCAGCCTGGGAGATGGCCGCGTGTGCATCCAGGCGCTCACGGCGCTGGATAAGAAGCGCGCTACTTCCCGCGATTATCTAACAGCTCTGCATGGGAGCATCGTGGGTGTTGGTGGTAAACATTTCCGTGATGCGTTAGGCGAACGCCTTAGTCCCTCGGGCGCTCTCTTGGTGCGTGATGCGCGCGTTTCTTTGTCCCGGGAACCAGCTTCTCAATATATCATCCGTGTTGGCGACGCCGCCGCCAGTGTTGATCCTTTGTCAGGGCACGGTATTTTTCAGGCAATCTCTTCGGGCCTTGCCGCTGTCCCCACTCTCAACACTATTTTGAGCAGGCCATCCCAGGCCAAGCTGGCCATTGATTTTTATGCATCGCGCGTGATGCGCCGCTTCCATCACCAGGTCTTGGCGGGGCAAGAATTTTATGGGGAGGAAAAACAATGGGCCGCCTCTCCCTTTTGGCGGGAAAGGCGGGAGTGGTTGCGCCCGGATAAAACCGAGGAGATTCAGGCTTTGTCTCTGCGCCGTAAGGCTGTGGTGGAGGACGGCTTCGTGGTGGAAAGAGAAGTTCTCGTCACCCCGGATCATGTTGATGGCGTGCTGCTGCTGGAAGGCGTGCCCATGGCGGATTTGTGGCGGGAGATGAAAACTGGACGCGCGCGGCTGCCAAAAGCGCAACTTGCGGAAAAATTTGGCGTTACGCCACGCCAGATCGGTGCGGCGCTGCACTGGCTGCGGAAGCAATCGGGAAAGGATTAAACGCTGCGCCTCTCTGGACCGTGGAAGCGCGCGGTTTGGGCCAGCCTGTCCTTTAAGTCGTGCGCTGATAAATGCGGCGCTGTTTCCAACAGAGCGGCCAGGCGACCCGCAACATGCGCTGCGGCGCAACTGGCGCCGCGCAAAGGATGGTCAGACCCTAAAATAGCGGGGGCCAGCGGGGGCGCGCCAAAATGCGCGCGGGGGCTCATTAGCGCCGAGATATCATGCGCGCCGCACCGCGCATCGCCCATGGCGCGGATCACACCGTCATATTGCGCCGGGAAAACGTCCGGTCCGCGCGCCGGCGACGCAGCTAGAAGAATGCACCCCGATGCAAGCGCCCCCTGGCAGGCGCTGCGCAGCACGGTCCGGTCCGCCCGCACGCCCAGCGCCAGCACGATCAGGCGCGCGCCCTGTATGCGCGCCCAGTTCACGCCTTCCGCGATGAGGGCCGGGCTGGCAGCGAGCGTATCATGGAACACTTGCGCGCTCACCAATGCTGCTTGTGGCGCATGGGTGAGAATGATCCTGGCGATGGCGTCGCCATGTCCGAGCTGATCGTGGAGGGCGGGGCTGTGTGCGCAGTCTCCATCAGCGCTGAACTCAATGCGCGTGGCGGCGTGACACGGCGTGTTGGCCCCGACGCCAGAATCAATAAGTGCAACTGTACATGGCGCGGTCATGGTGTTTGATCGTGTGCATTTGTCTGAGGCGAGAGAGTGCCATGGGACATCTGCAAAATAAGATCAGCCCCCCGAAAAGAAGACGCCCTATGAGATATAATAATCTGTGTACGTCTCGAAAAAAGATTGTCAATTTGAGCCATGAGCTTTTCCTCAGTTTGCGCATCCAGCGCTGCGGTGGCTTCGTCAAGTATCAGGATCAGTGGGTCGGCAAGAACCGCCCTGGCAATGGAGAGGCGTTGCTTTTGTCCGGCTGACAGAGTGCGACCATCAACGCCGACATCGCTGTCATACCCTTGCGGTAACGCGATGATATGTTCATGAAGTTGCGCAGCTTTTGCCGCCTCGATCACTTGCCTGTCGGTGGCGTGATCTGAACCATAGCGGATATTGTCGGTAAAACTGCCCCTGAAAAGCACCAGGTCTTGAGACACCACCGCAATCTTCCGGCGCATGGCCTCTAGGTTGAGATCTTTCAGGTCACTGCCGTCCAGCCGGATCGCGCCTTTGTGCGGATCATAATGACGATGGAGAAGGTCGATGAGCGTGCTTTTGCCAACGCCTGAAAGCCCAAGCACGCCTATTTTCTTCCCACCGGGAAAAGTGAATGAGGCGTCGCGAATAATCCAATCCGCATTCTCCTCATACCGAAAAAATACGCCCTCCAAAACGATCTCCCCCGCGCCGTTTTCGGGCAAGGCCAGGCCTGGTTCGGCGCGCGGGACGCCGATGGGTTGGTTGGCGATTTCCATCACGCGGGCCAGAGAGACTTTGGTTCTTTGATAGGCGGGGTAGAGCCCTAAAAATGTTTGCAGCGGCCCCGTTGCGCGCGCCAGATAAGTGGTGAAAGCCACAAGCGCACCCAGAGATAATGATCCGGAAATGACCATCTGCCCGCCCGCCAAAAAGACGCCGGTTGTAGCGATGGCAAGCATCAGGCCGGGCACGCCGGTCGCCACATACCCCGTCATTTGCTGGCGGAGGAGATCTTTTCTGTAGTTTTGATTGAGACTTTCCAAACGCTTGGTCTCGCGCGCCTCGGCCACCACGGCTTGGATATATTTTACCGCCGAGAGCGAATTGATAAGAAAATCGGTAATGCGGGCAACGTTTTGCCGAACCTTCAGGGCGACTATTTCAAGGCGCGCGCGCATGGCGCGTAAAAAAAAACCTGCGCGGGCAGAAGAACAAAAGCCAGGAGTGAAAGTTCCCAGTTTAAACTCAGCATAATGAGGAGAGCGCCAAAAAGGAGTAGCGTATTGTTGATCACCATCAGAAGCGTGTCAGTGCAGAATCTCTGAACCTGCGCGATATCGCCGTCAATGCGCGACAGGATATCGCCTTTTTTAGTGTGTGCGTAAAACTGCGGGGAGAGCTTTAATATGTGGCGGAACATTTCTTCACGCATGTCAAATAGGATGCGGCTGGAAACATCAATATAAAACCACCGGTGAAGTGCGCTAAAGGCAAAAAGAAAGAGCGAAGCCATGAGGAAAAGAGCGCACGTCCAGAAAACTATCGATATGCGCCCCGCCAGGATGCCGTCATCAATCAGAATTTTGGTCAAATAAGGTTGCGCAAGTCCAAGTCCAACCGTGGGGAAAGAAAGAAAGAGCACCAGCCATAAGCGCCGACTGTGCGCTTTGACAAATGTCAGCGCCCAAGAGATGGCGTTGCCGTCATGTCCCATTTAATCGCGGTGGATAATTTTAAGGGGAGACCCGCCCATATCCGGGCATCCGGTAAGTTCGATCTGGTCCACTTTTTCCAATGTGTCCGCAGCATAGATGGGAATGTCGCACATGGTTCCGCCTAGATAGACTTCGTTTCCGTCACCTGAAATTTGGGCGATATAATAGGAATGATCAAGTTCGACCGTTTTTACGGCCTCACCGGATTCCAGATCGATCTTCACCAGATTGGTGAACACCGCAAAAGCGTCGCGCAAGTTAGGACTGGTGACCACGGTGAACAAGACTTCAGGCGGAATTTTCAGTTCTTCAACCCCCATCTCGCCATTTTTCAAATCGAGGCTTAATATACCCAAGGCAAAAGCATTGGGGTCAGTGGGCGGTAAATTGGTCCGGGCGACCGTGTAGAGCGATCTGAAGATCATGGTTTGGTCCCAGAGAGGCCAGAAATTCAACAGATCGGGCGGCGACATATTGGGCCGCGTCCAATTGAGAAAGGGGTAGGTGTTAAGCAACTCACCCGTCACGGGATTAAATGTGTAAAAATCCTTGCCCAACGCATAGAGGGACTTTCCATCCGTGGACATCATGAGTAAGTGAATTCGGCGGGGCGCGGCGAATGTTCGGGTGGCTTTGGCGTTTAGTCCCCCATCCGTGGCAAACACCGAGATGCGCGGCTCCAGCACTTCATATCTGTCGGGGTGTAGCCGCGCCAGCACGTCATAGGAATAGAGCTCCTTGCCGTCGGGGCTGATTTCCAGGCCGAAATTCTTGGATCTGATGTCAAATTCAGGCGCCATGTCGGCGCGAAAGACTTCCTCCCCGCTTTCCATGTCTATCCCGGTGATGGATTTTTCATAATTGGTGACAACGTAAACGGTTTTACCATCAGGCGCGGGGAGGAATGTCATCGGGGCCACCATGGGTCCCGGGATTTTGTATTCACGGACAATTTTCCGCGCGCTCATATCCATCATGAACAACCGGTCAGGCTTGGCGGCGGTCAGGAGATATTCTTTAGCGATGGCTGGACTTGCAGACGATTGAGCAAACACCAAGCCCAAACAGAATAGAAAAGCGCGGGTTGCGGGTCTGCTGAAATCAAGGGCGGCCATGTATCTTCTTTCGTTTTCGTGAGTTCCTGTGTGCAGCCGGTTGCACGCATCAATCTTTTGGAAAAACCGCCTCTAGTTTACGCCAATCATTTTGGCCGGATGCGGCCTCAGCGTTCCAGTCAGGATAGGTGTTGATAGTGTCGGGCACCTGCGCCGGCCACCAGCAGGGATCGGCGCAGCCGTATAGATCGGCCTCCATGGGCTGGCACAGCGATGTCAGCGTGCCGAAAGGATCAACCTCCCAGCCCGGATCAAGCGACGCGGTGCAACCGACCACGGTCTGCATCGCGGTGACTTCTTTCATATGGCCTTCATCTAAAGCGCGGGAGACCAGATGAGCTTTTTTGTTGAGTGGTTTCAGGTGATTCATGGCGCGTCCTGTCCTGACAAAATTGCGTATTGGCCTGTACTGTCTTTGGCGACAATGCGGGGGTTGATATGGCGTTCAAAAAAGTCGGGATTCTTTTTCAAGATTGTAAAGTAAACTTCAATGCCGAAATCCACCCAATCGCGCAAGTGATCGCAATAATGATACGTCGGGTGAAGGGGGTCGCCATATTTGGCGTAAGATTCGTGATAACAGCCGCTTGAACAGATGTTTTGGATGCGGCACGTGTCGCACCCCGTGCCGGCGCGCTTTCCGGCCGCTTCAATCAGGGCGCCCAGGCGGGGCTTGTCAATGCCTTGATCGACGTTTCCGAAAGTTGGAAGTGTGGACCCGGTAAACCGGTGGCACAAATTAAGGTCGCCCTTGGCGTCCACCGCAAGCAGCCCAAGACCGGCGCCGCAGGGCAGGGATTTGCGCGTACCTTCATGCAGATCCGTCATGAGCTGATGGAGATTGCCAAAACCTACATTCTCTCCCCGCAGCGCGGCGGCCAAATAAAGGCGGCCTAATTCCTTCATTTGGAAAAAAACTTCCGAGAGCTCATCTGTAGTCAGATTAAATGCGGAAATATCAGCCGAGGTTGCCGGTGCAAAGCCGACTTCATAAAATCCGAATGTTTCGCGCAAATGTCGATGTATATTTACGACTTCCGTTATTCCGCGCGTGAGTGTCACCCGGGCGCCCACAGGCCGGGCGGTGTAACGGGCGAGAAGCATACGGACTTTATCTGAAACAATATCGTAGGTGCCTTTGCCGCCGACGGTTTTACGGTTCTTGTCATGTAGGGTTTTGGGACCGTCAATGCTGACCGCAATGCCGAATTTATGCGTATTTAAAAAACCAACAATTTTTGGGGTAAGCAGTGTGGCGTTGGTGGTCAGGGAGAAATCAGCAATCTTGTTTTCTTCCAAACATTTTTTTTCCGCGTATTCCACAACCCGGCGAATGAGGTCGAAATTGGTCAGCGGTTCGCCGCCAAAAAAAACCACATTGACCCGGTCCCTCAAAGCCGCTTCGCGCAATAGAAGGTCGATGCTCTTGCAGGCCGTTTCAAAGGCCATCTTCAGCCCATCTTTGGGGCTCGCCAAATCTTCCTTGTAGCAATAGCTGCAACTCAAATTGCAGCCCGTATTGACGTTCAGAATGATGGTGCTGAGGGGGTAATTATCAATTTTGAGTGGCGGGGCGTCAGGCGATTTGTTCAAGCCGTCCGCGACTATTCCCAGGTCGAGAAAATCGCGGATTGTTTGCGTAATGTCATCCGCGCTATGTTTTCCATCAAAACACGCGCGCACATCCTCTGTGGTCACCGGTTCGTTGTCTTTAAAAAGGTCGAGCACCGCGCCGCTTAGCGCATCCAGCTCAAACAATCCCGTGGTGGGGACATGGAACAGCACGCGGCGGTCGCCGATTTTGACGTCGTGAATGGCATCGTTTTTAAGCTGTAACATCCCCATGCTGATCGAATGGCTCCTTTGAATTCGGAATTGTCCGATTATTGAATCGGCGGATTGTTCCATTTCTGAACGGTGACAATCAGATGCGCGGCGCCTTCCGCCTTGCCGTTATAGGTCGCCACTGACGCGATGATTTTTAAATCGCCAACATTATTAGTACCAAATTTGCGTTGCGGATTGGGGCCCGCTTCGGCGGGCGTGAAGTGACCGCTCTGATCAAGAGAGCCGGCAAACTTCACATCTTCCAATACTTGTGCAATTTCGTCATACGCCTCAACCCGCCATTCCGCGGTAAGCGGGCCAATGGATAGATCGTCTTCAGTGTGTGCGACGCCGTCCGGGCCGCTGGCATAGCCGATGGCTTCGAATTGGGCGGTAACCGGCGCCAGCGGGCCGCCGCCGACGCGCGCAATGCCGTATTCCGGCGTTATTTTGATATAATCCACATCTTCATAAAGCGTGAGCGCGTTTTCCATACGGGCCTCGCCCACTTCGATGCTGCGCAATCCCGTGGCGGCGCTGCATTTGGCTTTCGCGCGCACGACAATTTTGGTCGCGCTGCGCTCGGTCACCTGCGCCTTGATCTCGGGTCCAAAAGAAACGCCGCCTTCCAAATTCACGCCTGTGATGGTGACGTCAACTGATTGTCCGCTCTCTAATCTTGCGGGCCAGACAGCGGTGATATGAGGCGCGCCGTCATCGATGCGGGAAGCGCTGAAATCGGCGCCGATCTCGAAACTGTCCTCAAAATGCCACCGCCCGGTAAGCGTGCTCCCGTCTTCCGACAGGGCGAAGACTTCCCGGACCGGCATATCGCCCCACGCGCCCCGGCCGCGCCACTCATAGCCGGTATAGACAATGGCTTTTGTGGCGCCCGTTAACGCATCGCCGGAACTCGTCGAGAGAGTGTATGCAGCGCTATAAGCGTCATCGCCTTGCCCTTCAATCTCCATGATTCCGGCGTAATCCCCATGGCCGGGCCAATGACCGGTCACCGCCCAGACGCCAGAGAGATCCCCCCGCGGCAGGGCGCGCCAGTCGGTCCAGGCTTTGGTCTCCAGGGGGTAAAGGGCGCCCAGTTTTTCAGGCACAATGGTTGAAGCGATCTCCCACCAGTCCCGGTCCCGGGCCAGCGCCTGATATTCTATCGACTGCCATTGTCCGGCGTGCATGTTTGCCAGCAAATTCCATTCGCCTGCATCCTTGCGCTGCAGCGCATAGCGCGCATTAGAATGACAGCGCGCGCACATAACGTTCAATTCCTCATCATAGCCGGATTCAACAATGTTGTGCCGTTGCTCAAGTATTGCGCGCTGGCCTTTTGTTTCACTGGGCGCCAGGCCCTGGGAGTCGGCGAGGTATTTGACAAGCCGGCGCCTGACATCAACCGGCACGTCGACATCATGAAAGATCGACATGCGGATGATCGACATGTCCCAGCCTTCAGGCGTTTTGCGCATATTGCTGATTCGGCTGAGACCGCCGTTATTTGTCGGCGTGTGGCAGGCGCCGCAATAGAGAGTCAATGCCTCAGAAGCGGGAAGCGGGTCTTGTTGTTCAACTGCCACGGGGGTGGGCTTAGGGGGTGCTGCGGGCTGAGGGAGCGGCGGGGCCGCAATTTCGGAAGGGGCGTTGGTCTGAACGGCCGCATTATTGTCGTCCGCTTCGTCCTCTCCGCACGCGCTCAAAGACGAACCGCCTGCAATGAGAAAGAGAATTCCTAAAACCCGGATCAAGTTGCTCCGCCGCCCTCGAATCATGCGCCCACTCGTAAAGTTATGAATTGATGGAAATTTCATGAGAATGAAATTCTGGGTCTTCAACGCGTTGAACCTAAAAAAAGCCACCTATTTTCGGATCTTAACTATGCCGGATGATGGCCTTAAAGGCCAGAGGCCGTCAAGTATTTTATATATAAAGCAATTCTCAAAACAGCTACACTCCCTTATAGTGACCGCGTGCTCTGAAACGAGAGTGAGCCTTTTGCGACAGCAGGAAAAAAGCCGATGGCCATGCCTTACCCTAAGCTGATGGCGCCGCTTACCATGGGCGGTGTGACAGTCCCCAACCGGGTCATCGTACCGGCCATGGTGACCCGCCTGTCGGGGGACGATGGTTTTGTCAATCAGGCGATCATTGATCGCTATGTGCGTTTTGCTCAAGGCCATGTGGGTTTGATCGTGGTTGAGGCGACGGCGATCCACGAATCGAAATCAGGCCCGCTGCTTCGCCTTTCGGATGATAAATTCATTGCCGGCCATAAAGAGCTCGTCGCGCGGGTCCATGATGCGGGTCCGTCCAAAATCGTCCCCCAGATCATTCATTTCATGAAGGTTGCCAGGTCGGGATGGCGCCAGACGCTCGATATGTTGTCTGCGGAGGAGATGCGCGCAATCATTCGGCAGTTTGGCGAGGCCGCAAGCCGCGTGCGCGAAGCGGGCTATGACGGGGTGGAGCTTCACGCCGCCCACGCCTATACCCTGGCGTCTTCTCTGTCGCGGTTGAACCGGCGCCGCGACGATTATGACGGGCGCACGCTGGAAGGCCGCTTAGCCATGTTCGGCGAAGCCTTTGCCGAAGTGCGGGCAAAGGTGGGAGAGGATTTTCCGATCGGCGTGAGGTTTCTGGCCGATGAAATGATCAAGGATGGGTACACGCTAGAAGATTCGCGCCTTATCGCCTTGCGCATGGCGCAATTGGGCTGCGCTTACATCTCTTTGTCGGTTGGCGGTAAATTTGAGGATGCTATCCCCCATAAAGGACGCCCGCCTTATCCCTATACCGGTTATTCGGGCGACCGGTGCATGCCGGGGGCGAACTACCCCGAAATGCCTCATATCGAATACCCGACACGCATCCGGAAATATTTGCGCGATAAGGGCCACAAAGTTCCCGTGGTCGCGGTGGGAAAAATCAGCGCGCCGGAGGACGCCGAAAGGATCTTGGCTGAAGGCCGCGGCGACATGATCGGCATGGCGCGGCAATTGCTGGCCGATCCCGATTGGCCCAAAAAAGTGAGAGAAGGCCGCGTGGGTGAGATTTTGCAATGCAGTTATTGCAATGTGTGCAAGCAATTGGATGAGAACTTTAAACCAGTGACGTGTTTTTTGTGGCCCAAGGGCGCGTCTCAAGCCCCGCAAGATGCGCCGAGCGCCGAGCGCCCTTCATGGCCGGAGGGCGATGTGCTGACGGCGCGGGTTGAAGGCGGCATGGTGCGCCTCACCTGGCTGCCGGCTGTAGGGGGGGGCGTGCTGGGCTATGATATTTTCCGGGCTGAGGATAAAGGAGTCATCACGTGTATCGACGCCAAAAAGAGCGCGAAATTTGACGACCGCACTGTGCTAGGGGGCTTGCGCTATACCTATTATGTGCGGGCGTTTGGCGTGGCGGGCGCGCCCGGTTTGCCGTCCAATTCCGTCAGCGTGGAGATGCCGTGGGAGGCGCCTTCATCCGTCAGGGGCGCGCAAGTCACTCGGTCGGAAATCTAAGACCGATCTGTAGGCGGATTTCATTGATGATATCCAGAATTTGAACGGTCTCTTTAAGGGGTATGGATGCGCTTTCCAACTTCCCCTCAGCGAGGCACTGCATTACTTCTCGCGCGCCGGCGACAATGCCGTCATGCGGTTCGTTAAAATTTATCGTGTCTGCGCCTTTTTGCGTTGTGAGAGTGAGCGCAGATGGGCAGGTGAGGGGCGCATGCACTTTAATCGACCCCGCATCGCCCAAAATGGCCAGACCGGGCGGCCAGTTAATTTTGCAAGACAGCGTAAGATTGGCCATGCGTCCGCCGGAATATCCCATCAAGATCATTTCTTGATCGTCAACATCTCTCTCATTGAGAGCGCCGATGCTGGCCATGGTGGCGGGCCGGCCTAAAATCAGTGAAACCATGGCGATTAAATCCACGCCGCGGTTCAGCAGCACGCCGCCCCCATTCTCCAGATCGAAAAGGGAAGGCGCGTGTGCGTCTGAAGGCGCATAGCCCCCGCCGCCCACCACCACCTCCACTTTTCCGACAGCCTTATCGGAAAGCCATTTTTTTAAAGTCACAGTGGAGGGCAGGGTCCGCGTCCACATGGCTTCCATAAGAAAGAGTCCTTTGTCGCGCGCCAGAGCAATGACCGGCGCGGCTTCGCGGGCGTTTATGGCAAAGGGCCTTTCGCAGAGAACCGGCTTGCCCGCATCAAGACACAGCGCCGCGACGGCGGCGTGGGACGCCGGCGGCGTTGCGATATAGACAACATCTATGCCGGGGTCCTGCGCCAGAACGCGCGCGCCGCCATGGGCGCGGGGGAGAGAGAAGGCATCCTTAAAATGCTGCGCTTTGGCCGGATCGCGGGCGCCAACAGCCGCCACTTCCATGTCATTCACGCCCGCCAAGGCGCCGGCGAAGCGCTGCGCCATT